>JAITHO010000186.1 GCA_031279915.1 Tannerellaceae bacterium | reverse complement strand
CGGTGGCATCTAAGCGAGCTTGTAATCTGTTGAAAGTTATCGGAGAGGCCTGGGTGCCATTGGTTCCGGAGGCATCCTGTCCAATGCCATTAGGAGCTACATAAATATATGTTTGCGCTCCCGCAAATTGAGAAAGCCCTATCACAAGTAGCGTAATAAAGCCGATTCGTGTTCTTTGAAAAAATTTACCTACATGTACCATATTATCAATTATTAGTAGTAAAGCTGAATGACGAAACTAGCAGGAACTATTGTTTAGATTTTAATCCTAACGGTAAATAAAGGCGTCCGACTATGCGCTGTTCATTCATAAAAATCACGCTGCAAAGATAGGGACTCTTTTACATTGCGGCCAAATATAATTTCCCAAATATATTTCTCATCAAATACAAGGTGAATCTTTATTTGAAAAAAAATATAATGAGAGAGATTAAAGTGAATGTTTGAGTGAAAATGGATGGTAGAGGACTTTGTGGGAGTATGATTGACTTCATTAGTTGTATCTGTTGCAACAAAAAAATTTGAGTATTTGTAAAGCGGTTTAGTTCTCGGAACAATGGCGGGTGGCAAAGCTTGCATCCTTGGGCTATGCTTTAGCTTGCATCCTTGGGAGATGCTTTAGCTTGCCTGGCAGGGCTTTCTTGGAGGTTTGAGACTATCGCTTACATTTGCGATATGAAATGGAATGACAACATTATTGATTCGCTCGACTGGGGTAAGGACATTGCCAGGAGGGCTGAGAAAGAGAAGGTGGCTAACAGAATTGCCGCCATGGTGGAAGATAACATGACCTTGGGCGTTGGATCGGGATCGACTTCATATCTCGCCCTTGTGAAGATTGCTGAACGGGTGAAGCAAGAACGTTTAAAGATCAGGGCTATCACTACTTCTCTGGAGATCGCTATGGCATGCGCTCGACTGGAGATTCCTACCGCCGGACTGGAATCGGGACGACCGGACTGGACTTTCGACGGCGCCGACGAGATCGATCCCAACAAGCACCTCATAAAAGGACGGGGAGGAGCTATGTTCAAGGAAAAACTGCTCATTAATGCAAGCCCGAAAACTTTTATCCTGGCCGATCACTCCAAGATGGTCAAACGCTTGGGAGAGAACTTTCCCGTTCCCGTCGAGGTCTTCCCTCAGGCGCTCACATACGTTGCTAACGCGCTGCAACAGGAACTCCGTCCGAGATGCATCAAACTCCGAATGGCCGAGGGAAAGGATGGCCCTCTTATCACGGAAAACGGCAATCTTATCCTCGACGTATGGTTCGACTATATTCCTGCCGGAACGGAACGCGCAATCAAGCAAATCACCGGAGTTATTGAAAGCGGATTGTTCATGGGATACGACATTGAAGTCTTTTTGAACTCCTGATCGCTAATACCTATAATAAATTAAGTAATATGTACGGTACATTTAAAACACACATCGCTAAGGAGCTGGCCGACATCAAAGCCGCCGGACTCTACAAGGAAGAACGCATCATCACATCGCCGCAGAGGGCCGAAATCAGCACAACGGCTGCTGCAATGCCTGTTCTCAACTTTTGCGCAAACAATTATCTGGGGCTCTCCGACCATCCACGGCTGGTTAGGGCGGCATGCCTGGCTATGCAGGAGCGCGGATACGGAATGTCGTCCGTTAGATTTATCTGCGGAACACAGGACTTGCATAAGGAGCTCGAGGAGGCCGTTGCCAACTATTTCCGCACCGACGACGCTATCCTCTATGCCGCATGCTTCGACGCTAACGGAGGCCTCTTCGAACCGCTTCTCTCCGAAGACGACGCCATCATATCCGACGCCCTCAACCATGCCTCCATCATCGACGGCGTACGACTCTGCAAAGCCAAGCGATACCGCTACGCCAATGCCGACATGAGCGAGCTCGAACGATGCCTCAAGGATGCTCAATCGCAACGATTCAGAATCATTGCAACCGACGGAGTATTCTCAATGGACGGAAACGTGGCCCCGCTCGACCACATCTGCCGGCTCGCCGAGCAGTACAACGCTCTGGTTATGGTCGACGAATCGCACTCCGCCGGAGTGGTCGGCCCAACAGGACGAGGAGTGGTCGAACTCTTTGACTGTTACGACCGCATCGACATCACAACCGGAACGCTCGGAAAAGCCTTCGGAGGAGCAATGGGAGGATTCACTACCGGACGGAAAGAGATTGTCGACATGCTGCGACAACGCTCGCGGCCATACCTCTTTTCCAACTCCCTCGCCCCAGCTATCGTTGGCGCAAGCCTCGAAATGTTCAGGATGCTCAGCGAAAGCTCGGCCCTGCATGCCAAACTCGCCGCCAACGTTGCCTACTTTCGCGACAACATTATCGCCGCAGGATTTGACGTCAAGCCCACTCAATCGGCCATCTGCGCCGTGATGCTCTACGACGCAAAGCTCTCGCAAGACTTTGCCGCCATGATACAAAAAGAAGGCATCTACGTTGCCGGATTCTACTATCCCGTTGTCCCAAAAGACCAGGCACGCATCCGCGTACAGCTCTCGGCAGCCCACGAAACCGCCCAGCTCGACCGCGCCATCGAAGCCTTCGCCAAAGTCGGCAAACAGCTCGGAGTTCTGAAGACCTAAAGCCCGAGCCAATACACTTCCCGCAAGCCGCATACATATCGCTTTTGCCTCTCTGAAATTTTCTTGGGGGCAAAAGCGATATTTTTTTGTCGCCGATAATACATTCGCACGGAATCCACGCGACGTCAATTTCTCCGGAATCAATTCCGGAGGCATCCACGCGACCTTAATTTCTCCAGAATCAATTCCGGAGGAATCCACGCGACCTTAATTTCTCCAGAATCAATTCCGGAGGAATCCACGCGACCTCAATTTCACCAGAATCAATTCTGGAGGAATCCACGCGACCTCAATTTCACCAGAATCAATTCTAGAGAAATCCACGTGACCTCAATTTCACCAGAATCAATTCTAGAGAAATCCACGTGACCTTAATTCCTCCAGAATCAATTCTGGAGAAATCCACGTGACCTTAATTTCTCCAGAATCAATTCTGGAGAAATCCACGCGACCTTAATTTCTCGCGAATCAATCCTATAAAAAATCGAAACGATTTAAGTTCCTCCAGAATCAATTCGCAGGAGGCCGCAATATTTCAGCTGCTCAGGGCTCATTTTGCGGAGCTCATCTCTGCCGGATATGAGGTCGCAGGGTATTTGAAAGGCGCTGCCGGACATTGGAATTTGTATATTTGCCCGAATTTCCGGATTAGATAAGTCGCCTGAGTATGAAAAAACGATTATCCGGTTATCTTACGCTACCTTTTTAATATTTATAACAGATGATTAAATACAAGCTTTTGGTTTTGGACGTCGACGGCACGCTGCTGAACGACAATCGTGAGATTACGCCGCCAACGCTATCGTCGCTGCTGTTAGTTCAGCAAATGGGCGTGGCGATAGTGCTGGCTTCGGGAAGGTCGACGCACGGGCTCAGGCCGCTTGCATGCCGGCTGGAGCTTGATAAATACGGCGGCTTCATTATGTCGTATAATGGCGGGCAAATTATCAACATGCAAACGGGCGAACTGCTGTTCGAACGGCGCATTGACCCTCAGTCGCTGCCATATATCGAAGGCGTCGCCAAGAAAAACGGCTTTACAATCCTCACTTACCACGGCGATACTATTTTCGCTACGGATGCTTCGGACGAGAGGGTTCGCGAAGAGGCGGCCCGCAACAATATGCGCAGGGTGCAGGCCGAGAATTTCGCGTCGACCATCGACTTCAGCCCCTGCAAATGCATGATGACCAGTCCCGATATAGAAGCCCTGGCGGCATTGGAGAAAAGGCTGAAGCAGCGCCTCGGAGGCTCGCTCGACGTGTTCCGCTCCGAGCCCTACTTCCTCGAAGTTGTGCCGCCATCGGTTAACAAAGCCGATACGCTGGGCGTGCTGATGAGCAAGCTCGAAGTCGTTCCGGAGCAGATGATAGCCATTGGCAACGGCGTTTGCGACATCGGTATGATACAAATGGCAGGCCTGGGAGTGGCTATGGGAAATGCAGGCGAAGCCGTCAAACTTTGCGCCGACTATACCACCGCAAGCAATAACGACGATGGCGTGGCACGGGCCGTGGAGGAGCATATCATCGCAGGCATACGTCCGGCTGATATTCCTCTGGAGGAGATGAACCGCCGTGCGCGACATTCGCTGACGGGCAACTTGGGCATCCAATACACTTACGCTTCGGAGGGAAGAATAGAGGCGACCATGCCTGTCGACGAACGCACGCGCCAGCCCTTCGGCATACTGCACGGAGGAGCAACCCTGGCGCTGGCCGAAACGGTTGCCGGATTCGGATCGATGATTCTGTGCCGACCCGACGAAACGATGGTTGGCATGCAGGTGAGCGGCAATCATGTGTCGTCGGCTCGCGAAGGCGATACGGTGAGGGCCGTGGCCGAGATTGTGCACAAGGGCCGCTCCTCGCACGTGTGGAACGTTGATGTCTTTGCATCGACCGACAAGCTGGTATCAACCATCCGCGTTGTCAACAGTATAATGAAGAAACGATAATGCCGGCTCCAACCTCCATGCTCCGGCAAGTTTGGGCCGATGACTGCGATTTTGCCGCCTGGCGCTTGCCCAACGAAAGCGCAATCAGCCTGCTTCATTCCGTTCGCTCCTATACATATAATAATATAGGCGCATTGAACGGACGTAGGGGCTTCGCAATATTCCCATTCCTGCCCTCGCCCCAGCATCCGGGCGTATTGCTCGAAGAGGGGCGATGCGAAAGATTCGGGATGTCGACCGTCGAGCCGGATATGTCGCAGTTTTTGTATCCCAAAGAAAGGCCGGCCGTCGAAGCTCCTGCGGATTACGTTGAGCGGTTTGAGAAGATGATGCAGATGTTGCGCAGCAGGCGCCTAAGCAAGATCGTTCTGTCGTATAGCTTCGAGTATATGCGCGAGGAGTATCCGGCAGCCGATGCCTTCATGCTGGCTTGCCGGCTGTATCCAAGCGCTTACGTTTACCTCTGCCGCTCGCAGGCATCAGGAAGCTGGATGGGATGCACGCCGGAGATATTGCTTGCAGGCGAAGGACGAAAGTGGCGAACGATGGCGCTGGCCGGCACAGCTTCTGATGCTCAATCGCTGGCCAATGCAAAGAACTCCGAAGAGCAGCAGCTTGTGGCCGAATATATCCGCAGTCGCCTCTTGTCGCTCGGAATCGAAGCCGAAGAAGATGGGCCGAGGGCAGTGGAGGTCGATTCTGCTCTGATGCACCTTTGCACGGACTTCTCCTTCGCCATACCAGATCGGCAGCAATTGGGAAGCATCCTCGAGGCTTTGCATCCAACGCCGGCCGTATCGGGAATGCCTCCGGCAGAAGCGCAAGCGGCCATCCTCAGAGCCGAGAACTACGATCGAGCTTATTACACAGGCTTCGTCGGAATGTTGGATCCGGAAGGATGCGCCAACGTTTACGTCAATCTGCGTTGTATGAAAATCGATCCTAAAGCCGTAACTCTCTATGCCGGCGGCGGACTGATGCCTGCCTCCGAGCCGCTCAGCGAATGGCGAGAGCTGACCGATAAGCTTCAAACCATGCTGTCCATCCTCTAATAAATCGAATAACATTCCATAACCCCCCAATCATTTTATGTATCCTAACAAAAAAAACATCCTTCAACTCGTTGCATTGATGAAGCAGCACGAAGTCAATCGCGTTATCATATCCTCCGGAGCTCGCAACCTTCCGATAGTACAAGCCTTAGTACGCTCCGAATATTTTATATGTAGCACCATAGTCGACGAACGCAGCGCCGGATTTGTAGCCCTCGGCATGTCGCTCAAGGAAAACAAATGCAGCGTCGCCTTGTGCTGTACTTCGGGATCGGCAGCGCTCAACTACGCTCCAGCCATAGCCGAAGCATGGCACAGGAACATCTGCCTGCTTGTCATCACTGCCGACCGCCCAGAAGCATGGCTCGGACAGGGAGAGAATCAAACCATCCGGCAGCAGAATATCTTCGGATCATTCGTCAAAATGTCGGTAACTCTGCCTGAAGTACATACCGACGAAGATGAATGGTATTGCAATCGCCTCATTAACGAAGCCATACTCGAAACCAGCCATATCAAGCCCGGCCCCGTGCATATCAACGTTCCCATATCAGAACCGCTGCTGGAATTTCCGGTAGAAACGCTCCCTGAAGTCAGAGTCATCCAACGCATTCCAAGCTGGCCCGGCGTAGATGATACCGACGGTGAGCTTGAGTATCTGCCTCGACGGTACGGGTACTTCGATCGTCCGATGCTCATCCTTGGGCAGGGAAATTATGGAGCAGGGCCGTTGATGATTCTCGATTCCGTATTAGCCAATCTGCATAGCGGCGGATGCGTTATCCTCGGCGAGCATCTGGCCTGTAACTGCGATACGAAGCACGTTATCCGAAACTTCGATACCATTCTCGAAGTCCTTCCCGAAGAAGGATGGGCGAACTATGCGCCCGACCTTCTCATCACCGTCGGCGGCCAGCTTGTATCGAAAACAATCAAAAAATTTCTGCGCAAGCATAAGCCCGAAATGCATTGGCATGTTTCGCCGTGGGGAGAGTTGGTCGATACCTATCAGAGCCTCACGCATGCCATACAAACGTCGCCCGGAGGATTCCTCTGGGATCTGCAGGCTATGAGTAAGGCACAGCCTCCGCGCGAGGCGATGCCCTATTTGTCAGGATGGTATCGCATTTCCAAACATATTCCTCCGCCCGCCCAAGACTATTCCGACCTTATGGCTGTGGGAGAGCTGATGAAGGCCATCGCCAAGCCGGCTGTATTGCATCTGGCCAACAGCTCCTCAGTGCGTCTGGCACATCTTTTCCCGCTTGCCGACGGCGTTCAGGTGTATGCTAATCGCGGTACGAGCGGAATTGAAGGATGCCTATCAACCGCTCTGGGAGAAACCTATCGATATTTTACGAGCTCGACGACTACTTACTTCGTGACGGGCGATCTGGCTTTCTTCACCGACATGAACGCCCTTTGGGGCTTCCTCAACAATCATCACTGCAACCTGCGAATACTGCTCAACAACAACCGCGGAGGAGGAATATTCCACTGCCTGCCCGGATTCAACCAAACGGATGCAAACGAGATCGCTATCGCCTATCATAACATATCGGCCAAGGAATGGGCCATCGAATGTGGGCTTATATACCTCGAAGTGCACAACCACGACGACCTGATGAACTACATGCCTGCCTTCACCGACAAAGACATAGAGTCGTGCATGCTCATGGAAGTTTTCAGCGCACGGATCGAAAACTCCATTGAGCTCGAAAACTACTATGACGCTATCTCGCTATGAAAACAACCATCCGCCACAAACTTTTCACACTGCGCAAATGGGACGCCTCCGATGCGCCTTCGCTCGCTGAACATGCCAACGACATAGTGATCAGCCGAAACGTTCGCGATGGATTCCCGCATCCGTACAGCATCAACGATGCCACAAGCTACATCGAATACCTCCACATATCCAACACCGCCGACCTCAACTTTGCCATCGTTATTAACGATAAGGCCGTCGGAGGAATTGGCCTCGTTACCTTTACCGACATCGAACGATACGGAGCCGAGCTGGGATACTGGCTCGGAACGGCCTTTCGCGGACAAGGAATCATGACCGAGGTTGTCCGTACCTTCACTAAATATGTCTTGCTGAACACTAACATCGTTCGCCTCTTCGCCTCCGTCTTCGAGTTTAATCGAGCATCGGCAAGGGTGCTCGAAAAGACTGGATTCCGCTTCATCGGCACGCTTCGCAAAGCTGCTTTCAAGGATAATCGCTTCGTCAACATGCTCTATTATGAGATTATCGACGAGGATATTTCGACGCTCCCCTTTTGACAATCTAAAAACGAAGCTGCGGCAAGGGCATCTCAAATACCTTTGCCGCAGACCACGGTTCTAAAATCTCAACAATCTAAAGTCCCAAGGATTTGTTTCGCGGATATCGAACGCTGTAACTAACCGTATAGCTTTTGGTTTCGGCGGCCTTGAGAGTTTCCTCCCAAACCAGCAGACCCTGTTCAGCCAGCGACTGGCCATTCTCATGGCTGACGGTGGACGCTGTGGTTTCTTTCAGCAGCTCTACCTTGATGGAACTGTTGCTCGAAACGGGATACTGGTCTTTGACAACCGTTTTGATGGGGCTGTTCCGTCCGTTCCTCAGTGTTATTCGATAGGTAAAAACCTGCTCTATTTCTGAGCCGAGGAGCTTGCGGCTGCTGAAGCTCTGCACCTTTTCGCGCTTCACCGCAACTCGATTATCAGTCCCGAGGGCAAGCGATATTGTAGGCTCCGTGGAGCTAAAGTCGAGCATGGTTTCTCCAACGTAAGAGCCCTCGTAGGTAATGCTCGCCTTGCCGCTGAGGAGGTTCAGCTTCTCCGGATTCTGGATCTCGGCCATCAGGTAAGTTGATGCATCAATCTTGGGGACGCAATAATAACGATACGTGGAGCTCAACTCCTGGGTTGTGAGGTCAACCGACTGCTCCTTGCCGTTGCCTGGGATGGAATAAGGCAGGTCGATGGCAAACGATAGGTTAAGATCGTTATCGCCGGTCGTAACGTAATGATCCAGCGTTGGCGTTTCCGGAGGAGGAGCAAGCGAGGGCGCGGCGACGGTGTTTTTCGACACGACAATCACTTCATCCAAGGCCTGGCTTTCTTCCATTTGAACCATTTCGCGCATAGCTCCATAACTTGCGATAACCGGCTCCGCAAAGTTGAGGAACCAGGTTCGCAACGACGGAGCCGTTCGCCCGCGGCTTGGCTGGGCCGACGAGAGCGTGAGCTTGACTTTTTCCCAATCGATTCCGCTCACTTGCTGCAGCCGTGCTTTAAAGATGAGCTTGACGGGACGGTCGGCCGATTCGATATTCATGTCGTAATAGGGCGTCCATCCGGCGGCGCTTGTGAAATAGCTCAGAGTGATGGCGCAGTTCGTTGGCTGCGGAGCTTCGAGGCGGATTTTCAGCAGACCCGACGTCTTGCTGTTCTTGAGCGACTCCTGGTTTAGCTGGGCTGTGAGGCGCTGTATAAGCTGCGTGAGCTCCACCTCCTTTGCCTTCAGCGTTGATGCGGTGGTGATGAGCTCCGTCGACTTGCTTTTGTAATAATCCATGGTTTTCACCAGGTCGTCGAATGGCATGCCTTTATCTGATCCGGATACGTTCTTGGTTGTTCCGCTATTGAGCAAGGTTATCAATTGCTCGTTGATCTTTGCCTCAGTTTGGAGCTTTTGCAGGTTCTTCCGGCAGAGGTCGATTGAATCCTGCAATCTCTGCGTTGCTGGGCTGAGAGGTTTGTTGGCGAGATAATCCGGAGCAAATTCATAGGCCGAAATAATGGCTCCGCCCGTCATCTTTATCTTGAGGCTGTTCAGATCAACCGTAGGGCTCAGGCCTTCAATCCATATCTCATTCTCGCCTTTGGAGAGCATTGTCGTGGACGAATGAGTTAGCTCTGCTCCGTGAAAAAACATTACGACTTCCTTCAGGGCTCCGTTCACGATCTTTTCCTTTTGCTGCGCTTCGGCCTGCAGGAGGCAAAGCGTGCAAATCATTAGCAAATAAAATTTAGATGTCTTCATTATCTTCTTCTGTTATGTTGTTGACGCAAATTCATTTTCCACAAAGATAAGAAAATAGCGAAAGGTCGCGCTTCAATGCTGAGTTCGGCTGAGGGCTGATGCAATCGCTCTCCCCTACCCTGCGATTCTCCCCCCTCATCCAATCCCCACAAATCATCTTATCATTTCCGCAAGCCTTCGCTATATTTCAAAGGGGCAACAGGCGGAGGTATTAAAAAAGCCCCCGATTCGCATCGGAGGCTTTTCCTCTCTTTTCATCAAAACTGCTATTTGAAAAAATTCTGTGTGTGAAATATATTCGTTAAGGATATGGGTATGCTATTAAGTCTCTGATACTGTCTCGTGTTGAGACGGCAACTGTGTCTATCTGAATACTTCCGTTCATCAATAGCTTGTGGACTACTAATTGATACGCTGCGGTATCGGCCCATAGCCCTGAGGAGCTTTTGAAAGTGAAGGTCTTTTTCGTTGCGCCTATATTTACTATGGAGTTTGCTGCTGCGCAGGTATCCGTTATAAAGTAGTCGAACACGTATTCGCTTTCATTGAATGTCAAACCTATTGCGCTTGCGGCTGAGTCGACTTTGAAGTATCGGTATCGCGTATCGCTGATGAGTTTATCCGCTTTTGTTGCCTGGCTGCTTCCTCCGATGGTTTGAACCGGTATGGCGGGTATTGACGGCGACTGTGCATGTATTGGATAGCTCGCGATGGAGCGCTCTGTGTTGTTGTTTACGAGGAAGTACTGTATGTTCCCTTGCTTGGCCGACGTGGAGACGCTGGTTATGTAGTTCATCTTGGCGTAATAGAGGGTATCGTAGTATACCTTAGTGAGCAGCTCGTTGGTAAGTCGTACCGGCGGATCGATGCTGAAATAGTCGTTCTGATCTCGTTTCGAATCTTGCAAGGCGAGCCGCGGCGTGCTTATCTGCTGATTGGCTGCGTACACTACAACGAGATTGGAGGTGGAGCTGAATGGAGGCAATCCTATTGTTATCAAGGTATCTTGGGTTATGGCCTTTGTTCCTCCCCATGCGCCTATCGTGCTGGTATATGAAACCTGCCAATATTTGAAGGAGAGGTTATCAAGCATCTTGATTGTATCTCCTGTCATGTGTCCGTATCCTTTGAAGCTGATGATGAGCGGATCTTCGGCATAGAATGGCAGTGCGATTGAGTCGTTAACTATCCGCGGCGGGCTATATGAAATCGAATCTATCCGCGGTACAAAGAGAGCAACGTAATTAGGATAATAGCGAACATAAGGGGCCATTGATGCCGGTATTTTCGACAGCACTTCGTGATAAGTGGAGTCAATGCTGCTCCATTCGTACATTATCCAAAAGCCGTCGGGACTGACCTTTGGCGATGGAGCGGCTTGGCCGTCTCGTCCGGGAGCTCCGTCATTTCCGTCGTTTGGCACTGCTCGGAAGCCTGAATCCATGTATCCTCCTGTTGCGGTGGAGTATCTCCACATGCCGTATTCGTCGATAATCCAGGAGGTACCGTTTTCGCCCCGTTCGCCGTTAATACCGCTTGTGATATCGTAGTAAGTAAGATCGTCGAATGTGATGCGAAAGCCTCTTTCGATTGCTGTTACCGACTGTATAAACTTCTTGGTTTCTAACTTCGCTTTGAGCGAATCCAGTCGGTTTTCAAGTGTTACCAACTTGTCGTTGATAAAGTCAAGCTCAGGCCCGTAGCATGATGTGATCGCAAATGTGAGCGTCATGCAGAGCAGAAAACCATAGAGCCTGAGTTTTGTTTTGTTTCCTCTTGTGTCCATTTTCTTTGCTTAGTTTATGTTTGATTTGTAATAGTCAAATAAATAATCGTGCTGGGTCATCTTATATTCTTTTTAATTGTTTTTGTTGTCCATCCTGTTAGATTTCGGCGGCTAAGGTATTTGCTTTTTTTTGGGATAGTATTATTTTGAATGGCGCTTTTATGAACAACTTATTGACAAGAGGAGGGTGAGATACTAACAAAAAAAATCAGACAGCTGCTAACCATCTGATTTCTTTACTCGTCGGGGTGGCGGGATTCGAACTCGCGACCCCCTGCTCCCAAAGCAGGTGCGCTAACCGGACTGCGCTACACCCCGAGATTGCGGCTGCAAAGATATATCTTTCGGCGAAACAAACAAGCCGAACCAAATAAAATCTGCCGACAAACGCTTTTTATTGTACCCGTAGCCCGTTACACTTTTTTACAGCACAATTTGCGGGCATAAGCTGGGCTTCATCTCCCAAATACCTTCTCTTCGCCACGCTTAAGCCCATTTCCACCTCTATATGCGCATCATCTAATCTGCTAATACTCTTATTATTACAAATGGAGCTTCGGCCCTAAAAAATTCCTATAGGAATTAAAAAAAATTCCTATAAGAATTTTCTAAAATTCCTATAATGATTTTTTGAAATTCCTATAGGAATTTTTTTGAGTTCTCTGCATGACTTTTTTTAGGCCTCTGCATAACTTGTTTAAGGCGCACTGCGATTTTACAAAAGCAAAAGGCAAATGAGAATAATTGTCGTTTTGATGAATAAAGGCGTCCGATCCTTTGTTGAGAATCGTGGGAGAAGCTGTTGCGTTACTCGAATCTTCCGCCGCTTATGTCCCAATATCTGTCGACGAAGGCGCGCAGTTTGTCGAGCACGATTTCCTTCCTTTGGCTACGATTGTCGTGGACATTAAAGCGCGACATGGGCGGGAGGATTTGGGCTATTGCTGTGCCTGTCGTATGCACATGCCCGTCGCGAAATGCGTTCTGTATGAACTTGTATGTTGCTTCTTTATCCAACTTTTCGTCGGCAATAATCTTGTCTAATTCTTCGAACTTCTTTGCGTTCACAAAGCTGCGCCAATCGTCGTCGATAGAAGAGTAAAGCGTTAGGGATTCGATAAACTGATAGATAAGTTCTTTTTTGTTGCGCAATTCAATGCTTGAGTCGACGGCTTTGTTGATTCTGACCAAAATTTCTTTGTCTTTCGGGAGGCTCTCATGATACAGGCGGATTAATTTCAGGATGTAATCTATATTGATTTCCACTTGCTTAATGAGTTCCATCTCGAAAACAATATCATCGTTTACGTTCTCCCTGTTTATTTTTTTGCGAAATTCGTTGTATAAGTTGATATACATGCTGTGATAGTCTTGCACATCGCGTTCTGTCAATATTTCGTTGCCGGCAAACTCGTCAAAGCATGAGAGGATGTTGCGCAGTTTGAGGATGGAACCGTAGAGGGCTATAAATTGCTTCTTTTCGTGCTCGCCTACAATTTGCTCGGTAGCAGCATATTTGTGCAGAAGTTCGGCTACCAGATCGGCATATCCGCGCACCGGCTTGCCCTCGTGTTCGTAGCCATCGTAGTATTCTTTATAAGTTTTCAACAAAACAATTCCGCCGGCCTCTTTGTCGCCAAACAGGGCGATGCTTTCGTTGGTTGCGTTTTCGAGATTTCGGAAGCAAACGATGTTGCCAAAGCTTTTTATCGAGTTCAAAATACGATTAGTGCGGCTGTATGCCTGCAATAGTCCGTGCAGCCGAAGGTTTTTGTCAACCCAAAGCGTGTTCAGAGTGGTTGCATCAAAGCCAGTGAGGAACATATTCACGACGATCAGGAGGTCTAACTCTCTGTTTTTAACGCGCATCGAAACATCTTTGTAATAGTTCTGGAATTTGTCGGCAGAGGTATCGTAGCTTGTTCCGAAAAGGGCGTTGTAGTCGTCGATGGCCTTGTCTAAGAAGTCGCGCGAGCTTTGGTCTAATCCGCGGGTATCTTCAGAATTTTCATCGGGCAATCCTTCTAACTGCTCGGCTTCGTTGGGGCTGAAGCTATATATGGTTGCGATTTTCAGTTGTTTATCGATAGGCAAGGCGTCCATTTGTTTGTGAAATTCGGCATAATATTTCTTTGCGGATTCGATGGACGAGACGGCGAATATGGAATTAAATCCGGCCAAACGCCGCTCTTTTAGTTTATAGAAAACATTCCGCTTGGTTTTTTGGTCAAAATGCTCACGTATGTATTTCACGATATTTGCGATTCTTTCGGGGGCGGCCAAAGCCTTTTCGCGGTCGATATCCCAAACCTTTTCGTCGTCAATATTCTCAGCCTCGCGCATCGTTGAAACGTAGTCAATGTGGAAAGGCAAAACGTTCTTATCAATAATGGCGTCGACAATAGTATATGTATGCAATTTGTCGCCAAAAGCCTGTTCGGTTGTTTTAAGATTCGGCTTGCCTGCGCTGCTTGCATTAGCCGCAAAGATGGGCGTACCGGTAAATCCGAAGATGTGATATTTCTTAAAGCTCTTGATGATGGCCGTATGCATATCGCCAAACTGCGATCGATGGCACTCGTCGAATATCAAAACGATATGCTGATTATAAACCTGATGCGCTTTGTTTTTATGGATAAAAACCGTTAGCTTCTGAATGGTAGTGATGATAATCCGCACATTCGGAGCTTCGAGTTGCTTTTTAAGAATAGCAGTATTGGAATTGCTGTTCGCCGCGCCTTTTTCAAACTTATCGTATTCTTTCATTGTTTGATAGTCGAGATCTTTTCGGTCAACAACGAACAGAACTTTGTCGATGAAGGGAATCTTACTTGCCAACTGCGCCGTTTTAAAGCTTGTTAGCGTCTTACCGCTGCCGGTTGTGTGCCAAATATATCCGCCGCCTGCAACTTTTCCATACGTTTTATAGTTGTTCGATACATTGATGCGCCCCAATATTCTTTCGGTAGCCACGATTTGATAGGGTCGCATCACCAACAGTATTTTTTCGGAAGTGAAAACGCAGTATTTGGTTAAGACGTTCAGCAGTACATGCTTTGCAAAGAAGGTTCGGGCAAAGTCAATCAAATCTGTAATCAGACGGTTCTCCGAATCAGCCCAACAGGAGGTAAATTCAAAACTGTTACTTGTTTTCTTTCCATTCTTCGCAGCCGATGCGCGTTGTTCCCGTAGGTGCAGGCTGCGCGTTGTATTGCTGTAATATTTGGTATAAGCTCCGTTGCTGATAACGAATAGCTGAACGTATTCAAACAAGCCGTTGCCGGCCCAAAAACTTTCGCGAGCATATCGGTTGATTTGGTTAAAGGCCTCCTTAATATCCACTCCACGTCTCTTTAACTCTATATGCGCCAATGGAAATCCGTTCACCAGAATGCTCGCATCATAGCGATTCGGCCTTGCTCCATGCGCTTCGTATTGATTGATTACTTGCAAGCGATTGTTATGAATATTGTTTTTGTCAATCAAATAAATGTTTTTCGTTGTGCCATCATCGCGGCTTAGCAGTTGGATATAGTCGTCTTGCATGATAGTTGTTTTGTCTTCGATGCTGCAATTGGGGTTAGCAATTTTCGATTTGAAAAACCGTTCCCATTCGGCATCGGAGAAGGCAATATCGTTCAGCCGTTCTAATTGCAGTCGGAGGTTACGGATTAAATCCTCCTCGTTTCTGATAGGCAGATGCTCGTATGCCTGCGTTTTGAGCTGTTCGATAAAAGCCATTTCAAGATCAGCTTCCGATTCGTAATTCGTTTGTCGTTTGTATGTCGATTGATATTCTGCAACAACGGTGCAGCTCTCATTTTCAGCTAATAAATCGTAGGTAATCATTGTGCTCGTTTCTTAAAAGTTAATAATTTATTGCGGTAGTATTCGTATTGCTTGCGCCGCATCTTGATCTCAGCAGGCAAGCCAATCGCAATATCATTGACCAGCGCATCGAACTTATCTAAGATTGCAACGATGCGAGCTTGCTCCTGGAGGGGCGGGATGCCAGCTATATAGTTAAAAACTTTACTGTTGGTAATTGAAGGATAACCTGCACCTTCCTGATAGTTTTCCACGTAATTATAGAAATCTACTGTTGTCAAAATGAAAAACAAATATTTCGGCAATACAACATCTTTATTTGCTCTCAATACACAAAAACCAGTGCTGCAGATTTGCCCATCATATTTGGGAGTAATAAAGCAAAATCTCTTTAATGTAGGTCGTGTCGTTCCAAAAATCACATCTTCAGCTCTTACAATTTGTTGTGCTCTACTTGGCGCATCTTCGAAACAAATTACTTGCGTTTCTGCAATTTGGTTATTATCTCGATTAACAGAGGACAAATCAATATATAGAAATTCTTGACTTGACACTTCTTTCCATTTTATATTTTCAGTTTTAATGCATATCTCCCCAAGCGTCATCCATCTAATATCCTTCGATGTTTCATCGAACGTCAGCAGTTTGCTGCGATAATACTCATACTGCTTTTTCCGCGCCTCCAGCTCTGCCTCCAGCGCCTCCTCCAGCTCTGTAAACTTATCTAAGATGTTAGCTATCTCTTGCTGAATGGCGAGAGGGGGGATGGGGATAAGGAATTTTGCCAAGTCACTTCCGTGTACGTGTGGAATTCCGCCACCTTTCTTTAGGTTATAAATTTTTTCTTGTATGTTTTTAAGGAAATAGAAAAGATATTTAGGCAACAATAATTCGGGATCGGGATGGACTGAAAACGAATCGGACAGAAAAACCGGAATATCCCAGAAGGCCACAAATCCGGCATAGGCCCCTGAACTCGAAACTGAAATTGTTGCTCCTTTGCGGTTATCAACATTGTGATAATAAGCCGGAGCTTGTCCTCCTGCAATCACCGGCACATTTCCGCCGGCAGCATTTTTTGCCGTAATTGTAGTGCCTCTCCTAAACTCGCATACCTCCCCCAGCTTCTTAAACTCCACGCCGTCGGGGCAATGCTTCCGGATCAATGCTTCGATGCTATTCATTGCGATCTTCTTTCCCATTGATTTTCCAATGACCACCTCTGTCGCCACCTATGCGTTCAAGAATACCCTTCTCTCTCATTTTTTTTATCTCTCTTTCAACGGTACGTGCAGTAGTCTTTAAGATGGCAGAAAGCTGTTGTGCGGAAATACTGTTGTTTGCAGCAATTATGTCTAAAATTCTCTTTTGCCTCTCCGACACTTCTCCGACACTTTCTCCGACACTTTCTCCGACATTTACACCACCATCGGCATCCGAGCTACTTGGATATTGGGCATCGGGGCGATTAAAGTATATGTGCAAATACCGGCTTTTGAGTTCGTTCTGTTCGCCAAGCAAAATATTGTAGAAAAACTTGTTGAGGTATTCCTGATTCGCAACAATATTGTTTTTAAAATCGTTGTAGTTGGCTCGTACCAAACTGTTGCGGAAATAGTACGAATGGTTTTCGAAGGCTTCGTTGTTCACTGCAAAGCCAAATGTTCGCAAATATTTTATTGCAAAAACAGCAGTTGTGCGCGTATTGCCCTCGCCAAAAACGTGCGCCTGCCAAATGTTTGAAATAAACTTTGCTATATGTTCCACTTTCTCACGGGCGCTTAATCCTTTATAGTCAAACTCTTTTTCCTGCTTGAAATCGTGCTCCAAAGCCTCGCGCAAAAGATGTGCGCCTGCATACATCACGCTTTTGCCATCCAAAACCCATTCTTGCTTTGAAATATTATAGTCGCGAACTTTCCCTGCAAACGGATATATGCCTTCGAAAAGCCGCTTATGAATGTTAATGTATTCCAGCGGAGAAAACGAGAAGGTATGCTCCAAAAGTACCTCGGTGATTTTGGCCGCAACCTTATCCGCTTCTTCCGTACGATCGCTGTGGCTAACGGTTTGGGTTTTGTAATAGCTGTCGATGCGGCGCTTGACCTCGTCGATGGTTATTTTGCCTTCAATGTTTTCATTAGCGGTTTTGATGAGATAGTCGGAAGGTCTTAAGCCGTCGACTTGCTGCAGGCCGATAGCCATTTTCCAGATTCGGCTTTTCTCTATTTTGTCGGGCTCGCCTTGGCGGAGATATTCATCGTAATTATTCATAAGCATAGCATGATAAAATTATCGTTCCAGGCTTGCAACTATTCCATCAATCGCTTTTCGCAACATGGCCTGCCGCACAACAATCTCGGATATTTCTGCATTGAGCTTCTTTATATCGACGATTTCTCGCGTATCCTCTTGCGCTACATACGAGGAAACGGCGATATTGTAGTCGTTGGCCGCGATCGCGCTGTTATCCACAAGGACGGCGAAGTGAGGAGAGTGCGGATCGAGTCCGCAATGGCGATCGGTGTATGCTTTCAATATTCTGCTTTGATTCGCCTCCGACAGCTTGTTTTTATTCCCAACGTGCTCAAATTCTTTCGAGGCATTTATAAAGAGCGTTTTATTATCCGGCTTCGATCGTTTCAAAACAATAATACAGGTGGCGATCGTAACGCCAAAGAAGAGATTGTCGGGCAGCTGAATGATAGTGTCGATGTAATTGTTGTCGATTAAATATTTGCGGATCTTCCGCTCAGCGCCGCCGCGATATAGCACGCCGGGAAACTCCACGATAGCCGCCGTTCCGCTTGTGTGAAGCCAGCTCAGAATATGCATAGCGAAGGCCAGATCGGCTTTCGACTTCGGAGCAAGTACGCCGGCGGGCGAGAAGCGCGGATCGTTAATCAGCAGCGGATTGCTATCGCCGTCCCATTTGATCGAATATGGAGGATTGGAAACAATAGCCTCGAAAGGCTCATCGTCCCAATACTTCGGCTCAAGCAGAGTATCGCCGTGAGCAATGCTGAACTTTTCGTAATTGATATCGTGCAGGAACATATTGATTCGGCAAAGATTGTAGGTTGTGATGTTCTTTTCCTGACCAAAAAAGCCCTGCCGAACGTTATCCTTTCCGAGAATCTTGGCAAATTTCAAGAGCAGTCCGCCGGAGCCGCAAGCAGGATCGTATACCTTATTAATATCTTTCTTATTCGCCACCGTAATGCGCGCCAGCAATTCGGCAACTTCCTGCGGAGTATAAAATTCGCCGCCCGATTTGCCGGCATTCGAGGCATACATCGTCATCAAATACTCGTAGGCGTCGCCAAATGCATCAATCGTATGGCCCTGATAGTCGCCAAGCTTCAAGTTGCCGATAGCATCCATAATTTTTACCAGAAGCTCGTTTCGCTTAGCAACCGTTGCTCCGAGTTTGTTGGAATTTACATCCAGGTCGTCAAATAAGCCCTTCAAATCATCTTCGCTCTCGGCGCCTTTGGCCGAATTTTCGATATTGCTGAAAACGCGGCTCAATGTTTCGTTCAGATTCGCATCGCCCTTGGCCCTTTGCCTAATGTTTTCAAACAGCTCGCTCGGCAGAATATAAAAACCTTTCTCGACAACGGTTTCAGCTTTGCCGAACTCAGCCTCTGCATCAGAGAGCTCTTCGTAACAGAAAGCCGTGTTGCCGGTTTTGCGCTCCTGCTCGTTGATAAAGCCCGCGAGATTCTCGCTGATAAAGCGGTAAAACAGAAATCCGAGAACGTATTGCTTAAAATCCCAACCGTCTACACTGCCGCGCAAATCGTTGGCGATTTGCCAAATGGCACGATGTAGTTCCGTGCGTTCTTGCTCTTTGGTCATATTAATCTTTTTATTGTATATACTAAAAATTACTCCTCATCCTTGCGCTTCGGAACATCAAGCGCTGCGCTGCGTTCCTGTTCGCATGACTGCAAAGATGTTGATAATTTTATTTTTTCGGAAACTGTTATATACTTGAAAACAATGGAAAAAAACAAAGCGGCAAAGGTCAGGTGAGGCGCCGTGAAAGGATTTTGGGGGGTCTATACGCGCGTATGAGGCGCCGGGAAAAGAATTTGGGGGGTTCATACGCGCGTATGAGGCGTCAGAAAAAGAATTTTGGAGGCTCATACGAACGTACAAGGCGTCAGGAAAAGAATTTTGGAGGCTCATACGCCATAGCCGCATTTTGCGAAGCTCCCATACTTTTAATGTTATCTTTGCAACAAATAATCTTAAAATTTATGACCATACAACAACTCGAATACGTACTCGCCGTAGATTCATATCGACATTTCGCCAAAGCAGCCGAACATTGCGGCGTCACCCAGCCAACTCTCAGCATGATGATACAAAAGCTCGAAAAGGAGCTGGGGCTGAAAATCTTCCAACGAAACATACAACCCGTCAAACCAACGCCGGCTGGCGAAAAACTTATCGAACAGGCCCGGCGAGTGGTGCATCAGGCTTCAATGATTAAAGACATCGTGAAAGAAGCTACCGGATCCGCCAAGGGTATATTCCGCCTCGCCGTCCTACCAACAATTGCTCCCTACCTGCTGCCCAGATTCCTCTGCAAACTTGTTGACAAGCACAAGGATCTCGATATCCATATCCTTGAAATGCAAACCACGCCAAGCATCGCAGCCCTGCTTGCCGGCGACATCGACGCTGCCCTCATCGCATCGCAGCCGGTAGAAAAAGACCTTCAGGGCAAAACCTTATTTTACGAACAATTCATAGGATACGTATCCCGCAACGAAGCTATATTCAAAAGCGAACTCATCCGCTCGAACGACGTTAGCGACGAACGAATATGGCTGCTCGACGAAGGACACTGCTTCCGCGACCAGCTCATGCGCTTTTGCCAGATGGAAAAAGCACGGATTCGACAAGCCGCATATCGCCTCGGAAGCCTCGATACTTTCATGCGAATGGTGGAAAGCGGACACGGAATCACCTTCATCCCCGAGCTGGCCG
>JAITHO010000178.1 GCA_031279915.1 Tannerellaceae bacterium | reverse complement strand
CTCGCAATGTCTCTCAACAATCTGGGAACTGTGTACGGTGAGATGAAGGAATACGACGAGGCAGAAAAATGTTACACCGAAGCATTGGCAATATACAAAGAGCTGGCCCGGAATAATCCGCAAGCTTACAATCATTACGTAGCGGGAACTCTCAACTATCTTGGAATTTTGTATGCCTACAAAGCTGAACCGGATTATGCAAAGGCTGCAGATTGCTACATAGAATGTTTAAAGATACGCAAAGCATTAGCCGAAGAACATCCGCAAGCCTGGAATCCTTATGTTGCAAGTACTTTATCCAACATGGCTCTATTCTATCAGAAGGCTTATCCCGACAAAACCCTCTCAATAAAGCATGCAGAGGACGCTATCTCAATACTCGACAAATGCAACGACGATTCCGCTATGGTGAGAGACGCACGTGGCAGAGCCAACCGGGTGCTGGAGGATTGGAAGGCTAAGTAACCCCTCACTCCGCATAAATAGCTTCAATAACTTCCTTATATCTTTCGAGAATCACCTCCCGCCGGAGTTTGAGGGTATCGGTTAGCTCGCCCATCTCCATTGAGAAGGGAGTGTCGACCAGGATTATGCGCTTGATCTTCTCGTACGAAGCCAAGTCCTTTTGGCGTTCTTCCACGCGCGACTCCAGGAAGCGGAATATATCATCGCGAGCCAGCAGAGCTTTCCCGCGGCATGCTATTCCCTTTTGCTCGGCATATTGGTTGAGCGCCTCGATGTCGGGAATGATTATGGCGCCCACGAACTTGCGCTGATCGCCGATAACTGCTATCTGGTGAATGTATTTATCGGCGCTCATAAGCATCTCGATGGCCTGCGGAGCCACGTATTTGCCGTTCGATGTTTTGTAGAGCTCCTTGATTCGCTCTATGGGCAAACGCGCCTCGTAGGGGTCGAATATTTTCGACCCCAATCCCATCAAAGGCCGCCCGCCCATGCAAGTCATTCCCGCGAAGGCGGGAATTCGAGCTTGCGAGAATCGACCTGGTTCAATCTCCGATCGACAGTTGGGACGATTGTAGTTCTATCATATAAAAACAAATACAATCGTCCCCTTTTTCGATCGGAGATTCCCGCCTTCGCGGGAATGACCTCTTTGGGCAGGTATAAGGACCTTTTGACACGGCGTCTCCTTTGTGGGCGGGAATGACCTGCTTTTCGAGCGGGAATTACCCGTGTGGACAAGCGGAGGTTCCATTCCCCCCCTTTCAAAGCAAATGTGCAAGCAGTATCGAAAAGGATATATGGGGATAGTACGGAAGGACGCCCTCTATGACCTTCTCGATAGCGATTTTCAGCTGCACGCGAACGGTGCTTTCGCTGATTGAGAGCCTCTCGGCAATCTCCTTCGTTTTGAGCCCCTCTTCGCGGGCCATCAAGAATATCTGCCGGCATCTTGGAGGCAGTTCGTTGATGTTTTTGGCCAGCAGTTCGTCAACCTCCTTCAGCTCCAGCTCGTCTTCGGGCGATATAGTTGTAAGGTCGGGTTTGAGAGGCATATTATCCTCCGGCTCTGCGCTACGGCCAAAGAGACGTTTCTGGTAGCGGGTCGCTTCGTTGCGCGTGGCGATGTAGAGGTAGGTCTCTATGTTTTGGATATCGCCGAGCTTTGTTCGCGACTGCCATACGGAGAAAAAGACGTTGGTCACCACCTCGCGGCATCCCTCCTTCGCTTTCAGAAAAAAATAAGCAAAGCGAAACACCTGGTCGTAATACGCATAATAGAACAGATCGAAGGCCCTTCTACTGCCCGATGCAAGCTCCTTGAGCAAGGCCTCGTTCATCTATAAATAACTTAATGATGAGGTTCGTTAGGGTCGGTCGGAGTTTGCGTCTTAGCGTCGGGAGCGTCGTCGTCGGGAGTTTGATGATCGTCGCTTTCATGAGCCACATGTAGGCCGCGGTGAGCGAGAGTGCGGCGGAAGATGCGGAAAATGTCGTTTACGTCGTCAATAATCTTTTCGAGAGCCGCGCTTGGCGCTCCTTCCAGGATAGCAACCAGATAGTGGTGGTTGGTGCATTCGGCAAGGATACGGAAGGCAATGCCGATTTCGCGCCTTAGCGGTTTTAGCGATCCGGGATGCAGGCCCTGCCATTTGTGTTCGCGCTCGAGTAGGAAATCCTCAAACTGCTGGTTCAGGATTCCTGCGCGCTCTATCTGAGGCTCAATGCCGAGGATATTGACGGCGGCGGCATTTTCGGGAAGCAGCAAATCGTAAACAAAGTTGCGCTCGTAGCTCGTTGTGCCTGTCAGCGTCCGGTGCGTGATGTCCTTGTAGGCATGAACAATGGGGAGGAGCTGTTGGGCGGCTGCTTTGCGGTCAGACTCAAATTCGTTCTTAGCATTTGTCTCCACAACATGGCAAATGGCGCTTGTTGTAATATTGCGCTCGCGGTTGACCTGTTCCAGAGTGAACGTCAGCGGCGATGCCATTATAGGCTTCATTATTTCCTCCTCCTTGAGGCAGTGGGAGTGGAAAACCTGGTGCAGCGTGTTGAGGAAATGATCCTGGGCCAAAGGTAGCTGGGCAATAAACTGCTGGTCAAGCAGCCGGATGAGCTCGTCAAATTCGTCTATGCGAGAATGGTTCATCAGTACGGAGAAATTCTCAATTTGTTTCATCTTTTATTATTTTCATTAGTAATACAATATTTTATTAAAGAGTTAGTCTACTTTTTGCCCCGAATACACGTGTATCCGCTCTCAGATTTTTTTTCCGGCGCCGGATACACGTGTATCCGCCCCCAGATTTTTTTTTCTGAGGCCGGATACACGTATATCCGCACTCAGTTTTTTTTTCCGCGCCGGATACACGTGTATCCGCCCCCCGATTTTTTTTTCTGATGCCGGATACACGTATATCCGCTCTCATTTTTTTTTTCCGGCGCCGGATACACGAATATCCGCTCTCAGATTTTTTTTTCTGGCGCCGGATATACGTGTATCCGCTCCCAGAATTTTTTTCTGAGGCCGGATACACGTGTATCCAACCCCCGATCTAAGTTTTTTTAGCCTGCAAATCCATTTTCAAAGACCGCTTTGTTGCTTTTCTCGCCTTTCCCAACATCCGGGAGGCGCCGGGATTTATAGTCCTTAGCACGAAGATAGCAGAATTACCGAACAAATAACAATCTGCGCATAATATTCAAAATCCGTTCCTCATACAAATAGGATTTTGAAGGCTTATCAGGAGTAGCGCCGGCCCGGCTCACATACGGAAGCGTTCGATTGGCGAATCGGTGTGTGCGGCCTGCATCTTGGCGCGCATGGCTTCCAGGATGTCGGGATGCTCGGCGGCCAGGTCGCGGGATTCGGTCGGATCGCTTTCGAGATCGAAAAGCATCATCCTGTCCTCGCCCTCCTCGCGTATGTTGAGGACTAAGCCCTTCCATTTTCCCATGCGAATGGCTTTTTGTCCTTCGCCTTCGGGAAATTCCCAGTAGAGGTATTCGTGGGCAGGCTGTTTGTGGCCGATGAATGATGGTACGAAGCTAATGCCGTCGGTTGGCGGCAAGGCCTTCACCCCGGCCAGCTCGCATAGCGTGGGCATAATGTCGTAAGCGGCGCAGATGTGGTTGCTGACTTGTCCCGAACGGATATGGTTTTTCCATCCCACAACGAGCGGCGCCCGTATGCCTCCTTCGCGAAGGAAGCCCTTGCCCCATCCGCTATCCGACCGGAAGGGAGCGGCGCTGTCGAACCATGGCGAATCGGTTCCGGCATTGCGCGCGGGGCCGTTGTCGCTGGTGAAGATGATGATGGTGTTGTCGTATATGCCAAGCTCTTTGAGCTTGTCGATGAGGGCGCCTACTTGCTCGTCGAGCAGGCTCACCATGGCGGCGTAGGTGGCATGAGGATAGCGGCACGGAAAATATCCGCTGCCGGTATATGGCTCTTCGTCGCCAAATTTCTCCACGTAATGCTTCACCCAGCGTTCGGGAGCCTGGAGGGCAAGGTGCGGCAATGTGGTTGTCCAAGCCAGGAAGAAAGGCTGCTCGCGATTGTCGCTGACGAAGTTCAGTATCTCGCCGAGCATAAGGTCGGGGCTATAAACCTGCTGGGTATACTGGTCGTAGCTGCTCTCGACTTGCGGATCGAAGTTCTCTCGGCTTCCGGGAGGCAGGAGTTTGTTGGGGAGATACTCGCGAGTTTCGTTGCGGTAGAGGAATGGCGGGAAATAGGTATGCGCCTGCCTTTGGCAATTATATCCGTAGAAGAAGTCGAAGCCCGTTCGGTTAGGCGCGCCCTCCGAGCCCGGATAGCCCAACCCCCATTTGCCTATGCATCCGGTTCGATATCCGGCCTGCTGCAAAACGGACTGGATGGTGACGGTTCCCGCCGGAAGAGGTCGCTGTCCTTCGAGCGACGAATCGGCCAGCATGGCAGCATGATTCCAAACCTCGCCTCGGGAGCGCATCTCGTCGTTTCCGCGTATGTATGCATGTCCGGAATGCAGTCCGGTGAAGGTGATGCACCGCGAGGGAGCCGACACAGGCGCTCCGGAGTAAAATTGGGTATATCGGATGCCCTCGGCGGCCAGCCGGTCGATGTTAGGCGTTTCGATCTTTGATTGTCCGTAGCATCCCAGATCGGCGTATCCCAGGTCGTCGGCCAGGATGTAGATGATGTTCGGTCGAGCGCCCCGCTCAGTTTGTTGGCTGCATGAAGTTCCGGCAGCCAAGACGCAGATGCCGGCTCCGAGGATCGGCAGCCTCGTTAGCCTAAAGTTTCTCAGAAAGCCCGTCTGCCGAGCCACTTCGCTTGAAAAGTAGAGATCAGTGTGTTTCATCGTATTATTGTTTTTATTGGGTTAAGGATTTATGTGTGTAAGACGTCGGGGGCCGACGTCTTACACATAAGAAAGTGTCATCATCGGGTATTGCCGACGGATAATCTCTCCAGGGCAGCTTTCATTGCTTCCACTCGAGCCGGTTCGGAGGCGGCCAGGTTTGTTTGCTGGCCCAAATCGGCTTCGAGGTTATAGAGCTGATAGTCGGGCGAGCGTCCGGTGTCGGTTCCGGTCAGAGGCGAGTATGCCTGGCCGGGCGACGGAGGTATCAGAACCCAATTGCCTTCGCGGTAGGCCAGATTGCTTGAGCCTTCGATGATGAGCTCATTGCGTCCCTTCGGAGATTTTCCGAGCAGAGCTTCCAGCACGTTCTGGCTGTCGAGATTCTGCGTTGGAGGCAAACCGACCAGGGCGGCGCAGGATGCAGTCAGATCCATCTGGCATACCACAGCCTCAGAGACTCCGGCTTTGACCTCTGCCGGCCATCGAACGATGAAGGGCACGCGCGTCCCTCCGTCGAAGAGGCTGTACTTGCCTCCACGCAGAGGGCCGGCTGGTTTATGGTCGCCGAGCAGCTCAACGGCTTGGTCTTTATATCCGTCGTCGACCACGGGCCCGTTGTCGCTTGAGAAGATGATGAGAGTGTTCTCAGCCAATCCGAGCTCGTCGAGATAGTCGAGCAGCTGCCCCACTTCCCAGTCGGCTTCGAGAATAGCGTCGCCGCGCGGGCCCATCCCCGACTTACCTGCAAAGCGCTCGTTCGGAACGCGCGGCACATGCGGCTGATGCAATCCGAAGTAGAGGAAGAAGGGCTTGTCCTTATTATCGCAGATGAATTGCTTGGCATGGCTCAGAAAGACGTCGGCCATGGTTTCGTCCGTCCATAAAGCCGCCTTCCCGCCTTTCATGAATCCAATGCGCGACACTCCGTTAACGATAGACATGTCGTGGCCGTGGCTCGGATGCATTTTGAGGAGTTCGGGGTTGAGCTTTCCGGTGGGTTCGCCTTCAAAGTTCTCTTTATAATTAACGGAGATTGGGTCGGAGAGGTCGAGGCCGTCAACCCGTCCGTTTTCCACGTAAACGCAGGGCACTCGATCGTTGGTTGCCGCCATGATGTAGGAATATTCATATCCCACATCGGCGGGGTTGGGCCGTATGACGGCGTTCCAGTCCGCATTTCCGCTGCCGAGCCCCAGATGCCATTTGCCCACGGCGGCGGTGACGTATCCGGCCTGCTTCATCAGCTTGGGCAGGGTTAAGGCGGCGGTATCGACAATAAGCGGAGCGTCGCCCGGCAGAATTTTCGCGCGCGTATTTTTCCAGGGATACATTCCGGTGAGGAGAGAGAAGCGGCTCGGCGTAGAGGTAGCCGCAGTGCTGTATCCTTGGGTGAACCGTAATCCGTTAGCGGCGATACGGTCGAAGTTGGGCGTGCGGATCGTTGTGCTGCCGTAGCAGCTGACGTCGCCATATCCCAAGTCGTCGGCCAGGATTACGATGATGTTGGGTTTGCCGTTAGGGCTTTTCTTGTCGGCGCATCCTGCGGCCAGCGCGAGCGTTCCGACGGAGAGGGCCGAAAAGGCCGAGAGGGCGGAGAAAGATAGTTTAGTCATAAGCTCGTATTAAATTATTTTAGATTCGGATTGATATTGGTTTCGCTTTCCGGTATTGGCCAGAGCTCGTCTTGTCCGGTGCGGAAGTTCTTTTTCGTTACCCACCACCTTGAGTTTGCGTCTTTGGCATAGCCGTTCGGCAAATTTAGCTTTCCGTTCGAATCCGGGAAAGATGCTCCCCAGAAGTCACCTTTCAGAACCTCGCCCGCAATTCCCCACCGCAGCAAATCCCAGAGGCGTATACCTTCCAGAGCGAGCTCAATGCGCCGTTCCTTCCGCAGAATGGGGCGGAGCTTGTCGGCATTTGTTTCGGTGATGGGCGGCATGCCTACCGATGCTCGTCCCCTTACCTTATTAATAGTTTCGTCGAGCAAGGATTGCGTGATCGGATCGCCTGCTTCCAAAACAGCCTCCAGGTACGAGAGCAGCACCTCGGCGTATCGTATGATGGGCATGTTGCCGCCATAGTCGGTTGATAACTTACCGGAGAAATTCTCGTCGAAGAATTTTCGGAGGCCGTATCCTGTTCTCGTTGCCTGCTTGGATACGGTAAGCTGGTCGAGCGAGGCCGAATGGTCGGGATGGCAGTCGTATAGTTGAGCTCCGAAGCGACATCCGTCCCAGAGCAGAGTGTATGCGAATCTGGGATCGCGGTTCTCCGATCTATCGGCCAGATTATGCCTGGGATCGTCGTAAGCAAAAGGCGTTCCGTCAATGAAATCATATTCGGCTGCCAAAGATTCGAGAGGGTTGACGAAGTGCCATCCGCCGGCTATGGCAGGATAGGCGTGCTGCGGCAGGAAGTTGGGAGCGTTCAATGCAATGAACTGCATGCTGAAGATGTTCTCCGCGCTGTTTTCGTTGCTTGTGTTGAAGAGTCCGGCATAATCGGGGTCGATTATGTTGTCGCCAAGGTCTATGATTTGTTTGTAGGTAGCGGCGGCTTCCTTGAATTTCTTTTGCGCAAGCTGCAATCGTCCGAGGAAGGCAAGGGCGGCCTGCTTCGACAGCCTTCCGGTTTCGGCGGCCGGTATATCCTTAAATCGGGGCAGATCGGGGATGGATGCTTCAAATTCTTTGGCAACGAAAGCCTCTATCTCGGCCTTAGATTGTTTCCCGACAGTGTTAGCTTCCTCGGCAGTCAGAACCTTCTCTACTAAAGGCACGGCTCCGAAGTGCTGCGAGAGGTAGAAGTATTGGCTTGCCCGCAGGAAGCGAGCTTCAGCCTTAAAGCGGGCTTTCTGGATCTCGTTCATCGGCACGCCGTCAATGTGCGCAAGGAAATCATTAGCCAGGGTGACCTTCTTGTAGGATCCTTTCCAGAGGGAGTCGATAACGGAGTTGTTAGGCAGCAACGTACCGTTGGTTAGCCGGTTGATTGTAGAGTTGTCTCCCCGCCGGTCGTAAGAGTTATCGGAAGCCAAGTCCAGCAGTGAGATGCCGGCATACGACCACCAGTCGCCGAGATCGTTTTTCTGGGCGTAGGTGAGGTTGCCTCTGTAAACAGCCGTCAGGCCTATCAGTGCATTTGTTTCGTTCGACCAGAAGGTTGCGCTGTCATAGCTATTGCTTGGAGATTTCTCCAGGTCGTCGGAGCAGGCAGCGGAGATTAGCAGTGCAAAGAGCAGTAAAGCTACGGCAAGGAAATTTTTGTATTGCTTTATTGTTTTCATGAGGGCCACTGTTAGAAGTTAATATTAATACCCATGGTATAGGTGGCAAGTATGGGATAGAACTGTCCGTTGGTATTAATTTCCGGATCCCATCCCTTACGGTATTTCTTGAACGTATGCAGATTGTCTGCACTGACGTATACTCTGACTCTGTCGAGATGGAGCTTGCCGAGCAGGGCTTTGGGCAACGAATATCCGAGCTGCACGTTCTTGATTCGGGCGTAGGCCGCGCTTATAACCCAGAAGTCGGATTGCGCATAGTTGCCCGATGTTGCATTCGATAGCGTTTCGAGGCGCGGATAGTCCACGTATCTCTGAGGATTTTCCGGATTATATCGTCCGTCCATCTGCCATTTCTGCACCGTACCCAGATTCCAGAAGGCATATCCCGGATATCCGGTCAGATAACCCTTGACGTTGGCCACTCCCTGGAAAAATATCTTGGCGTCTATGCCTCTGTATCCAGCCTCAAAAGTTGCTGCCCAGGTGTACTTGGGGATACGGCTACCGATGTAGGTTCGGTCGTATGTTGGATCGACAACTCCGTCGGGCTTTCCTTCGGGGCCGCTGATGTCTTTGTAGCGGATGTCGCCGGCTTGCGGGTTCGTTGTAACCTTTGTTTGGTTAGGCCAGGCGGCGATGTCGGCTTCGTCGAGAAATACTCCGTCGGCCAGGTATCCGTAGTACATTTCCATAGGATAGCCCAGGAAAAGATCGGAGCCGTTACCAATCATCCCGTTCGGCTGCTCAACATTGCCTATTCCCAGATCGGCCACCGAGTTATTGATTATGCTGAAGTTGCCGGAGAGCTTATAGTTGAAGTCGCCGAAGCGCTTTTGATGCGTAAGATCGAACTCAAATCCTTCGTTGTTCATCTTTCCGGTATTTATTTCCGAAAGTTCCAAGCCTAAGACCGTCGACATGCTGGAGGTAGGCTTATAGAGTATATCGTATGTATGCCGATAGAAGTAGGATACATTAAGGTTAATCAGTCCGTCGAACAGTCCTGCCTCCAGGCCCACGTCGGTAGTGCGGGTAGATTCCCAGTGTAGCAGCGGATCACGGAGCACCGTTAGTCCGGCTCCGGTTTGGAATCCTCCGCCGAAGGAATAGTTCATTCCTGAGGTAAGCGTCGACTGGTATGGATAGTTCGAGATGTTTTGATTTCCCAGGATTCCCCAGGAGGATTTCAGCTTCAGATTCGGGAGCGCTCCTCGCAGCGGCTCGAAGAAAGCCTCTTCGGATACTCTCCATCCCACAGCCAGAGAAGGGAAGGTTCCGAACTTCTTATCCTTGGGGAAGCGCGATGATCCGTCGAAGCGCACCGTAGCCTCGAACAGATACTTCTGCTCGAAATTATACTTGAAGCGTCCGAAGGCCGATTGTATAGCCCAGCCTGCGGTGTATCCGCCGGACTTCTGGTTATCGGAGCTGCCCATGTCCATCACGGTGTAATCATTGCTGGGGAAATCCTGGCGATAGCCGTTGAATGAATCATCATCCTGAGCCTCGAAGGCATATCCCAGCAGCAGATTGAAATCGTGCTTGCCCAGCATTTTCGTATACTCGGCCGAAGCTTGCGCTGTTTTATAGATCGTTTTGTTGCGCTCCTGATCAAGCGTTGAAGCCGAGAGGTAAAGATTCGGATTCAACTGCTGTGATGCGCGATAAGAGAATACTTCGGAAATCGTGTAGTTATATCCAACTATCCCCGACAGCGTAAGCCCGTCGGCAACCTTCCAGTCCAGCCGCGCATTAGTGTTAAAGCGATTGTTCGGCCGGCGGCGATATGACTTGCTTGCCAGCCACGACACTGGAGTTCCGCCGTTCTCCGGCCCTGCTCCGTAATCGCCATTGGTGTATTGCCCGACATAGATGGCGGGGTATCGCACGGCAAAGTTGATTATTCCTTCAACGGTAGCCTGATCCTTATTGGCCGTTGTTTGCGGCTCGTCGCGTTCTTCAGCGGAGGCTGATAGGCGAACGGTCAGCGTAAGGTTCTTGGTGAGGTCGCTGATGAGGTTGAGGCGTCCGTTGTATCGCCGGTAGTAGTTTTTCTCAATTATACCGTTCTGATTGAGATAGCCGAAGGAAACGAAATACCTGTTGGAGCTTGTTCCTCCGGTGAGGCTCAAATCGTGCCCCGTCTGCATTCCGTTTCGCGTGAAAGTTTCGTCGAGGAAGTTAGTGTTGGGATAATTATCAGGGTCGGCTCCGCTTTTGTATTTCTCTATATCGGCGGCGGTATATACTTCTCGTCCGACGGCCTCGTTGTACATCGCGGCATAGTCCCATGACGAAACCAGCTCCGGAAGTTCCGTCGCCTCTTGCCATCCGAGATAGCCATTGTAATTAATCTTGATAGCGCCATCCTTTCCCTTCTTGGTAGTAACAAGCACGACGCCGTTGGCAGCCCTTGCTCCGTAAATTGCAGCCGTGGAAGCATCCTTCAGCACAGAGATCGTTTCTATATCATCAATATTAATATCGTTCAGGGTTCCCGGAATACCGTCGACAAGTATAAGAGCGTCGGGGCTCGCACCGAAGGATCCTACGCCGCGCACCCGTATCACTCCGCCCGACTCGCCGGGCTTGCCCGATCGCTGAATAACCGTAACGCCGGGCATCTCGCCGGCCAATGCATTCGACAGCAATCCCACCGGACGGTTCTCCAGCCTGTCCGACGAAATCTGCGCTATCGAGCCTACAACGTTCAGCTTCTTCTGCGTCCCATATCCAACGACCACCACCTCCTCCAGCGCCAGATTATCCTCCTTGAGCTGCACGTTCAGCGGATTGCTCTCCCGTACGTTTATTTCCTGGGGGACGTAGCCGATGTAGGATATAACTATGGTGACGGGCAGATCGCCGACTGCCAGCGAGAAGCGTCCGTCGAGATCGCTTATGGCGCCTTGAGCGCTACCTTTTATCATGATGTTGGCTCCAATGATGGGTTGGCCGCCGGTGTCGGTAACGGTGCCCGATATAAGCTTGGCCTTTGCGGGCCGAACGTCTTGCGCGAGCAGTATTATCTTATAGTTCTCAATGCGGTATGGCTGGTTGGGAAGGATTTGCGCGAGCGCTTCCTTGATGCCGGCATTGCTTACTTCAATGCTCACCTTGCGGTTGAGATCAAGTTCGGAATTATTGTAGAAGAACACGTATGGCGTACGCTCTTCAACGGCTTTCATCGCTTCTTTGAGGGTCACGCCCGAGAGCGACAAGCTAAATCGAGCTTCCTGGTCAAGCGCTTCCACGGCGGGAATTTGTTGCATCAGCAAGCATAATGTAAAGATCAGTAATGTAGCGAGCCGAGGAATCCTCGGTTTTGAGACAATTCTTTTTTCCATAAATTTGTATATTATAAGTTTAACAGATGCTCGCCGGCCTCTTTCGGTATTTGTCTGCGAGCAGGATTTGAACTTTGGGGCAGGCGTTATAACGGAGCGTCTGCCCTTTCTTTTGTTTGGCCAACATATAGCCTTTGTTTCTTCGTTTATTCGTTCATTTCATATTCATACATTTTTTTTATTAATGATCCTTGTTTTCCCCGGCGGCCTTTCACGCGGATACTATCTCCTTCGCCGCTAAACGATACGGGGGCAATCATCTCCAGGATTCTGAAAATATCTTCCTTCGATTCTTTTCTGATCGTTAGCGACAGGCGCATGTTTTTAGGAACATCGGCGGCTGCATCTATGTCGATGCCATACCATCGTTCCATTTTGTAGAGGATAACCGACAGCTTCTCGTCGTCAAGCAGCAGCTTGTTTTGTATCCATATAACATAGTCGGCAGCATTAACCGATGCTACCTCATACTTTGCGTATCGCTTATTGTAAACAAGCGACTGATTGGGACGCAATCGAACGGCCTTATCATGGCCGTCAAAAAGAGCTTCGACGCTTCCGTTCAGCAATACGAGCGAGAGGTTCTCGCTGCCGGCGTAGTTTCGCAGATCGAAAGCCGTTCCGAGCGCCTTCACTCTCATTCCGCCCGTTTCCACCACGAATGGCCGAGCCTGGTCGGGCTGCACGTCGAAGTATCCTTCGCCTTCGAGCTTCACGATCCTGTTGTCGGCCTCAAATTCCTCCGGATAGGTCAGCCTGCTGTCGGCATTGAGCCAGGCCACCGTTCCGTCGGGCAGCGTTATCGATCCCTTGCTTTCGCTGCCCATGGCAAAGCAGTGCATAATCAAAGGAGGGGTAGGGCTCTCGCTCGGCCTTGTATTTTTTCCCAGATAATATCCTCCCAAAGCTGTAAGGAGAAGCAGAGCCAGGGCTGCCGCGACTTGCATGGCCATCCTCAGCAAGGGCCGCAGGGCGCTTTTGCTATCCTTCTGCCCGTCGAGGCTTCGGTCAAATCTCTCTAAAGCCGCCTCCACCTCCTCAGCGTTAAGGGCAGAATTATGTTCGAGGCGCTCCGCTCGCAGATCGAGGAATATTGAGCGCGCTTCGGGGCTCTCGCCAAGCAATTTCAGCAGCTCCTGCTTCTCTTCGGCTGAAGCCTCGCCATTCAAATATTTTTCAATAATATTTCTCATCATATATAACACGGAAAAAACTTGCTGCGCCCTACCCTGCTCTCCGATTTTTAATCCGCAATTAAAAAATTAAAACTTGTTATCTTCGCCAATATAAAAACTTTGTTAGCTGTATGAATACTTCTATTTTATATCCCACCAAATTATCGGCCCCACTAATCAGGCGGCTCATTCTTGAGATTCCCATTCCCCATAACTTAATATTCCTCACAGGCCCCGCCGCGTGATGTATATATATAATGTATAGGACGGCGGATGAAAAAGCATGGCAAGGAGGATGAGGGCGCCGGCAGGATTATCTTCGGGAAGCTGTTTCGGGCTCACTATGCGGATCTGTTGAGGTATGCGCGTCGCTTAGTGGCCAGCCGTCATGCTGCCGAGGATATTGTGCAGGAAGTTTTCATGTCGGTATGGCTCAGGCGCGAGTTGATAGATTTCAGCGCTCCCATCCGTCCTTATCTTATGCGCGCCACGCATCATAAATGCCTTGACTATCTGGCCTCCCTTGCTGTCATGCAAAAGGTGAGCGGCCAGGATGCCGTCGGCGAGCTGATTGATCTTGCGGCTGCGGGCGATAGTCCTTACGATGAGCTTTTGCTGAAGGAGATGTCGGACAGGGTGGAGCGTCTGATAGCCTCTTTCCCTGCCCGCCGGCAAGCAGTTTTCCGCCTGAGCCGTTCCGAGCAGTTGAGCAACCAGGATACGGCCCGCCGGCTGGGCATCAGCGTTAAGGCTGTGGAGAAGCATATCTCTGCGGCCCTTGCAGCCATCCGTCGTTGCCTGTCGACTTATGATTTGTAGGGGGGATGAATGTGCCAAAAGGCGCCTTTGACGGGATTGGGGTCGAATGTGTCAAAAGGTCATTCCCGCGAATTGGAGGCGATAAAAAAGCAAGTCATTCCCGCGAAGGCGGGAATCTCCGATCGACTGCTGGGACGATTGTATGTGTTTTTATATGATACAACTACAATCGTATCCGTCTTTCGATCGGAGATTCCCGCCTTCGCGGGAATGACTTGTTTTTCGAGCGGGAATGACCTTTTGACACATTTACGCTTGCCCAAAGAGGCCTTTGACGGGATTGGGGTCGAAAATATTCGACCCCTACAATGCCCCCATATACATTATATAATACAGCGCAGTGATTTTTTCACGGACGACTTTTCCGAACGTTCGGATAGCCCAAATTTTTCATGGACGGCCTTTCCGAACGTTCGGATAGCCCAAATTTTTCACGGACGGCCTTTCCTAACATTAGGATAACCCAAATTTTTCATGGACGGCCTTTCCGAACGTTCGGATAGCCCAAATTTTTCATGGCGGAAGCGTCCTATGTCTCGTCTGGTGTATTTGCCTGATTTTGGTTGACTGTTGTACGGCCAATCCCTTTAGAAAGTTGACTCAGTTAATTATTATTCCTTATTTAAGTT
>JAITHO010000064.1 GCA_031279915.1 Tannerellaceae bacterium | reverse complement strand
GGCTTGCGGACGTGTTTTCCGCGATATAGAAGCGGTTTGGGGAGTCTGCTGAAAAGGGCTTGGGCATCCTCAACATTTCTCCGTTCTTGCCGATTTGCATACGGGTAGCTTTGTAGGGGGGCGAATATTTTCGACCCTAATCCCATCAAAGGCGATAGCAATTGCAATCACGTTCGTGCTGTGCCTCCACCGTAGAGACGCCCAAATTGGGCGTCTCTACAAGTATCTGTAAACATCCTTACCGTCTCGCCTCCAAAAACCAAAATTTCAATACATTTGCAAGCACACTATTAGAGCAAGACAAAATGAGTTACAGAATATGCCGGAGTGATTTGTATAATGCTATAATGAGAATCCTCCTCCTCTCCACCATTTTTTTTACACATATCCAGGGCGCTTGGGCTCAGGCTGAGCGAGCGCGAATCACGGGATACGTTCGCGATGCCGACGGCAATCCTATTGAGCTGGCCATAGTGCAGGTTAAGAATACTATCGTGGGGAGTATGACAAATGAGAAGGGTTTTTACTCAGTGTCGCTTGCTTCCGGCGATTCAATTGTTTTACTTTTTTCCTGTTTGGGATACAACAAGGCCGAGCGGATTTTGCCTAAGCTGGCGGGCGATCTGCATCTCAATGTTCAGATGAACGCTCTGTCGTTCGACCTTGGCGGAGTGAGCGTAACGGCTTCGCGAAGGCAAACCGACATGCTCGAATCCATTCAGGCAGGACAGGTGAAGCTCCTCCCCGATCCCTCCGGCGGCAGCATCGAGAGCTTAGTCGTTACCTTCGCCGGAGTATCCACATCCAACGAAATGAGTTCGCAATATTCGGTTCGCGGAGGGAGTTACGATGAGAATATTGTTTACGTCAACGGGCTCGAAGTGTTCCGCCCGCTGCTCATCCGTTCGGGCGAACAGGAAGGCCTCAGCTTCGTCAATCCCGACCTAACGGAGGAGGTAAAGTTCGCCGCCGGCGGCTTCGAGGCGCGATATGGCGACAAGATGAGCTCCGTGCTCGACATTGCCTACAAGAAGCCGGAGAAGCTCGAAGGATCGGCATCCCTGGGGCTGCTTGGGGCAAACGCCTACGTTGGCAGCTCGGCCGGAACTTTTACACAAGTCACGGGCCTACGATTCAAAACCGCCCGCCTGCTGCTAGGTACATTAGACACGGATGCACAATACGATCCGGTTTTTGTCGATTTGCAAACGTATATGACCTGGCTTCCGGCGCCCAAGTGGGAGCTGAATTTCCTGGGCAACGTCTCGTCAAATACTTATCGCTTCATTCCGCGCGAACGATCAACCTCCTTCGGCACGACCACGAACGTGAAGAACCTTGAAGTGAGCTTCGGAGGCCAGGAGCACGATCGCTTCCAAACACAGTTCGGCGCTCTTACCCTCAAGTATACGCCAAACGCGAACAGCGAGTTCGGGCTCCAAGCTTCAGCCTTCAATAGCATGGAAAACGAAACTTATGATATTGCGGCGGCCTACTGGATCAACGAAGATGAAGGCAGCGAGGCCGTCGCTTCGCAATCGCCCTTCGAAGCCGGCTACTTTCACGAACATGCCCGCAATCGCCTCCATGCAGTGGTGATGAACGTTGGTCATTACGGCATGCTCCGCAGCGGAGCAAATACCGTCAGATGGGGCGCAAACCTGCAGCAGGAGCGCATAGCCGACCGCATCAGCGAATGGGAGATGCGCGACTCGGCGGGCTATACCTTGCCTCATCGACCCGACGGCCCCTTCGTTTACTCCAACCTCTATTCCGACAACGAAATCAGCGGAACGCGCCTCTCGGCCTACGTTCAAGACGTCTTCAAATTCCGTTCGCGCCAAGGCTTGTTCACCATAATCGGAGGCCTTCGCGGAAGCTATTGGACGTACAACGGCGAGTTCATCCTCAGTCCGCGCGGCTCCATCGGCTTCATTCCGAACTTCGAGCAAGACCTAACGCTGCGCGTCGCCGCCGGCCTCTACTATCAGCCTCCTTTTTACAAAGAGCTCAGGCAAATGACAGTTGACGATGCCGGCAATCGCAGCATTGAGCTCAATCGCAACCTGAAGTCGCAGCGTTCCATCCACTTCATCCTTGGCGGCGATTATACATTTCGCATGATAGATCGGAACTTCAAGATCTCCGCCGAGGCTTATTACAAGCGGCTCGACCGCCTCAATCCCTACACAGTAGACAACGTCAAGCTTTACTATTATGGTGAGAACTGCGCCTCCGGTTATGCAGCCGGCATCGACCTGAAGTTCTTCGGCGAGATGGTTGCCGGCACCGACTCCTGGCTTAGCATTTCTCTCATGAAGGCCGAGCAGGAGATACGCGGCATCCGACACCTTCCGCTGCCAAACAATCCCGGCTACAACCTTTCCCTTTATTTTTCGGACTATTTCCCCGGATACAAACGCCTAACGCTTAACCTTCGCGGCATGCTATCCGGTCGCCTGCCCGTCACTCCCCCCTACAAAGGCTACGAAGGCGGCTACTATCGCACCACTCCCTACCGCCGCGTCGACGTCGGCCTCGCCTATCAACTCGCCGGCGGCCAGGACGCAATAATGGATCGCGGCCTCTTCCGCAAGCTGAAAAGCATCCGCCTCGGCATCGACCTGTTCAACCTCCTCGGCATCGACAACGCCAGCTCCTATCTGTGGATAACCGACGTCCATTCGCGCCAGCTCGCCGTCCCCAACTACCTAACCGGTCGGCAGCTCAGCGCCCGCGTGTTGGTGGAGTTTTGAAAAAGCGTGGAAATAAAAAAGAGGAGAATCTGGGCCTTATCTATAGATTGGTTGAGTTGGACGAATTAAATTGCACGAGCTTATTCCAATTGATTTTTCCGTCGTCGTCGCAAAATAATTCTATAAATTCCTTTGTAAACCTATTGATTAGCTGAGCGTGCCTTTCCATATAATATTCGTTCCGTTCTTTTGCTTTATATCCGAGAGGTTCTATAATGTCGGTATAAATAGTTTCACTTCCGCCGATAAATTCCCAAAATGTTTGGCCGCAATATTTATAATAAGATCCTTTATCAGGCTTGGATTCTTTTCCATAACAGCAGCCATTAACGGCAACAATTTGCATCTTTGAATTGCTTGTTCGCAATGTCTTTTTAGCCGTATTAAAGTTGTTCACCATCTTTTCTATCTGTCCGCTATTACCCCAATTCGGGCCAGATTTTATTGAAACTATATAGCGAATGCCATTATTATCAAATTCCAAATCAAT
>JAITHO010000005.1 GCA_031279915.1 Tannerellaceae bacterium | reverse complement strand
CATTTGTGCTGGCATCGGAAAATCGATTTTCCGGCACCGGATCGTTTGTGCTGACACCGGAAAATAGATTTTCCGGCTTCGCCAGCGCCGATTTATAATCGGTATGTTGGAAGAGAAATGCCAGGGCAGATGCAAATCGGGGCGAGCGAAGGATGTCTGAAAAGGATCGACCGGCTGAGGCGGATCGTCCAACAACTTTCCGCATGGCTCTCACAGCATCTTATGCTCGCGTTGTTTGATTAACAAAGATCTTCAGGCTTTATGCTTTACTCTTATTTAGTATATTTGCCTCCACCGACTGTCGTACTATTATGAGAGAAAAAGATTCCTACATACGAGCGTTACTTGCTGAACTTTCGATGAATGACTCCGAGCAGGCCTTCGAAGCATTATTTCATCTGTATGCTGACAGAATACTCAGATATGTGCAGCTGTTTGTTAAGTCACGAGAAGCGACGGAGGAGCTTACCGAAGATATTTTTATTGTCGTCTGGACGCAACGGGAAAAGATCATGGACGTACAGGATTTTAATGCATGGATATACGGGGTCGCACGATTCAAAGCGCTCAAGCTCTTGCGTATTCATCAGCCCGAATACCTCTCGATTGACGACGTTCCGATCGACCTCTTTGCTTCGACGCAAACTACGCCTGAGGACGATTGCATCTCCAAAGAAATGGCCATGACCGCCAATCGGGCTATCGAACGATTATCTCCCAAAGTGAAAATGGCCTTTAAGCTCGTTCGCGAAGACGGAATGAAATACAAAGAGGCTGCCGAGCATCTGGGCATCTCCGTCAAAACTCTTGAAACTCATATTGCCGCGGCCACTAAGGCTATCGCAAAGGCTATCAGGAGGGAATAAGCGATGCGGAAGGAGTGGAGGAGATGGGCAAACCTTAAGGCGCTTTCCTCACGGCATGAGATAGCTTATCTCACGACATGAGGTAGCCTATCTCACGGCCGGTTATCGCCCGATGGACTTTCGCGCCCTGATAGATTCAAAAAGTTTGCGATGAGAATAGGGGTAAAAGAGTTTTTATGGTACTTAATATTAGGAGATGGTCGCAGATGAGGGTAAACAAACCGGCAGGCGACGGCTCTGGCGGAATACATTATATATATTACAGGAATGAACAGTGATATCGACATATTAATCGCGAAAAGCTTGTCGCACGAAGCAAGCGAGGTCGAGATGATTTACCTCGCCGAATGGCTTGCCGCCAGCGAGGAGAACAAGGAGCTCTACCTGCGGCTTGCGGCATATTGGCGCTCTCGTGTCGAATCCGATCCCTTGCTCGACAAGGAGGCCGCCTACAAGCGCCTTGCCGCCAAAATAAAACCTGCCAGGCGACGCGCTCGCTTCGGACGCCGATTTCTGGCCGTTGCCGCCATCGCCATCCTGCTTCTTGCCTGCGGACTAAGTGCCTACACGTTTCTGCGCTATCGCTCTGCAACGGCAACGGAGACCTTCGTATACATCGCCGAAGCCTCCATTGCCTCCTTAACCCTGCCCGACAGCACCACGGTATCGCTCAACAAGCATAGCCGCCTGACTTATACAAACAAATACGGACAAGACAATAGAGAAGTAGCCCTGGAAGGCGAAGCCTATTTCTGCGTAGCAAAAGACCAGGCGCGCCCATTCGTGGTCAAAGTCGGAGAATGTTCGATAGTAGCGCTCGGAACGGCCTTCAACCTCCGATGCATGCCGGAGGAGAAGCGTTTGACAGCCACCCTGATCGAAGGCCGCATACGATTCGAGGTCGGCAAGCTAGCCGTAACGCTCACTCCCGGCGAGCAGCTCTCATACAACGCTAAAGACAAGAATATGAATGTCGCAACAGTCGACGGTGAGATAATCACCGCCTGGAAAGACAATCTCCTTAAATATAAATCCATCTCCTTCGCCGACTTTGTCAATCTCCTGCAAAAGCAATACAACGTTAAGATTAGCCTGACGGATGCCGAACTGGGGCAAAGCCGCGTAAGCGGAACCTTTGACGTATCGCTCGAAGTAGGACAGATACTCGAAATGATGCAGAAAAGCTTGCGGTATACGTGGAGGAAGAATGGGGAAGAGTATATGATATATATGACAAGTAAACCTCAAAATGATAAGCCTATGAGAAAGGAACAATAACAGATCGCCCAGCTTTAGCGTATACAAACGCAAAAAAGCCGGCGCCTGTATGACAGTACAAGGCAACCGGCTAAGTAATTTGAGAAAACCAACAAAAGGAAGACTTAGTGAAATGGGACTTCCTGATGAATAGTTAACAGAAATCCATACAAAAATATGATAAAAAATATTCTCTCTAAAATCCTTTTTACCAATGGAATTAGGAAAAGGATTTTCCTTATGGCTATTGTTATGATATTAACTGCACAGGTATACATTCCTGTTGCAGAAGCCACAGAGACCTATAGTCAAACAACAACGCTGTCGATAGACACGAAAGAAATCGCCCTGGTTGAGATCTTCAAGGCGATAGAAAAGCAAAGCGAATTCTTGTTCAACTATGCCGACATGGATGTGGCCGGCATCCGCGCCAAAGTAAGCGTTCGCAACGGAACGCTCCGCGACGTGCTTGAGCAAGCGCTGAAAAACACCGGCCTCTCATGGTCGGTCAATAACCGTCACGTAAGCGTCTTCCGTCCGCAGCAAGATCGCCAAACAGCGGGCCGCAGCATAAGCGGAACAGTAGTCGATACCGGCGGCGAACCCATAATCGGCGCCAACGTTCTGGAGAAAGGAACGACCAACGGCACAATAACCGATATAGACGGAAAGTTCACGCTAAGAGTGGCCGATCGAGCCGTCTTGCTTGTGTCATATATCGGCTATGTATCCAAAGAAGTAGCCGTTGGCAACAGAACCGATCTGCAGATAAGCCTTGCCGAGAGCTCTCTCGACTTGGAAGAGGTAGTAGTGGTAGGCTACGGAGTTGTGAAGAAGAGCGACGTCACCGGCTCAATAGTTTCCGTCAATTCAGAGGAGATGATGAAGCGTAATCCCATTACGGTTGGACAGGGGCTGCAAGGCGTGGCTGCCGGCGTCAATGTGTATCGCAATTCAGGCGATCCCAGCGGCGAAGTAACCGTTCGCATCCGCGGAATCGCCACTGTAAATAACTCGGCCGATCCGCTCTACGTTGTGGATGGCATACAAGTCGGAACGAGCATCAACTTCCTTAACCCAAACGACGTGGAGTCGATTGAAGTTCTAAAGGATGCCTCCGCAACGGCAATTTACGGATCGAAAGGCGCTAACGGCGTCATTATGGTCACAACCAAGAAAGGCCTGAAAGGACGTACACAGTTGAACTTCTCCGCTAATTACAACATTCAGACTAATTCGCGGATACTCGACGTACTCGATGCAGCAGGCTTCGTACATGCAGCACGCAGAGCTTCGGCAAGCGACGGCAGTCAGCTTACTAATGCCGCATGGGTAAACTACGACAAGGAGCTCAACAGCTTCAACTGGCAGGAGGAAATGACGCAGCCTGCACTGCAGCAGAACTATAACATCAGCGTATCTGGCGGCAATGACAACTCACAGGCTGTTTTCTCTATAGGATTCATGGACAATAACGGCATAGTTATCAACTCTAACTTCCAGCGACTGACAGCGCGCGCCGCTATCGACCATAAGATTAAAAACTTTATCCGAACCGGCATTAATCTCTCTTACACCTATTCGGAGAATCATGGCAACAGCGGACGCAACATGATTAGCTATGCTACGCTTATTCCAACCATGGACGATGTGGATGCAAGCGGCAATCTGGTTAATGTTCCTATCCAATGGCCCGACGGCAAATGGGGACACTTCAAGCAGGAAGGTACTGCCGATACGAACCAAAGCACCGACAATCCCGTGGCCGTCGCTACTTTAGCCCAGAATTATTCAGGTAACAGCCGAATCATTACCAATGCTTACATGGAGATAGATATCATCAAGAATTTGGTCTTTAAAATCATAGGTGGATTCAATTATTATAACAACTATAATAATAATTACGTGCCGGTTAATGACAGAGCTTACGGCAGCCTCGGTAATCCCGATCAGTTCTCGGTTTCGGAAGCGCATAATATGTCTATTTCATTGGAGAGCTTCCTCACCTACAATCTGAATATTAATAAGGCGAACCGCATCAGTCTTATGGCCGGATACTCGGCTTCGAGGTATAAGGGGCAGGATGTTAATGCAAGCGGAAGGGACTTTCCGGTGCCAACCATCAGGAGAATAGATATGACTAAGGATAAGGCGACAGTGATCGGTGGAGGAGGATTATCGCGAGAATTGCGCGGGCTGTCGACTTTCGGGCGTATTAATTATTCGCTCAATGACAAATATCTGCTTACTGCCACCGTTCGACGCGACGGATCTTCAAACTTCGGTGCAGGCAACCGTTTCGGAACTTTCCCTTCCGCCTCGCTTGCTTGGCGCACATCGGAGGAGAAGTTTATCAAAGACCTGAATCTTTTCAGCAACCTGAAGCTGCGTATAGGATGGGGACAGACCGGTAATGCCGGCAACTCTACTAACCTGTCGGTCAATCAGCTCTCCTCGGCAATGATTGCCTACTACTTCTTCCCTAACGGACAAAACACTATCGCTCCCGGACTTGCACAAACGCAGGAGATCGATACTAACCTGAAATGGGAAACCAACGAGCAGACAAACATAGGCGTCGACATGGGATTCCTGAATAACAGTGTCACCATTAGCCTCGACTATTTTGTGAGGGATGCCAAGAATCTCT
>JAITHO010000181.1 GCA_031279915.1 Tannerellaceae bacterium | reverse complement strand
TATATTTGATGAGCAGTGCCCCAATACAATACGCGGATTAATGCTCGGACGTCCTCTCAATGAAAGGGGCGCTTTCCGTCTGTAAATTCCACATATCTCATCCCAGGGAATAACGGTTTGTACTATCTAATTCCCGTTCGAAGGGCGTCTCAAATCCTCTCAAATCCCCTCAAAAACCGTCTGCCTTTGACTCTCGTAGGGTGCATTAAATGCACGACTTTTGCGCCTCTCTTTCATTATTCCTTCTACTTATTTCTGTAAAGCTAACAATGTTATCCTGCTTTACATCGGGTTAGGATAAAATCAGCAGACCCTAAATAATGATAATGAATCCATAGCCACAAAAGTAATTATTCCAAATTACCCACAATAATGCGGATAGAGTCTATTATTTGAATTGTGCAAGCGTTTTTTGCTATGTTTTTTTAACAATGGGGGGCGTATTTTTTCCGAGGCCTATACATTATATATATATACGTTTTGGATGCTTGCTTTTGGGGTGGGGCGACTGAGGTGGGGAAATGGGGGACGGGCGGGGCTGATTGGTAATTCGGAAAATTTCTTATTTTTGCTCCGCTTTTGATAAACAAGATGATAATGAATCAAATCGGACTTAGCGAACAGGAACGCTTCAGGCGCGAAAGCCTGGAAAGGTTGCGGGGAATGGGCATCGACCCTTATCCGGCCGCAGAATATTCTATTAATGCTTATTCAACGGAGATTAAGCTGTCGTTTGTTGATGGGGCGCCGCAGAGGAGGCAGGTTTGCATTGCGGGGCGCATCATGAGCCGGCGCATCATGGGGAAGGCTTCGTTTGTGGAGCTGCAGGATGCGGAGGGGAGGATACAGATTTACGTTACGCGCGATGATCTTTGCCCCACGGAGGATAAGGAGCTATATAATACGGTGTTCAAGAAGCTGCTGGATATTGGTGATTATGTGGGCATTCGCGGCTATGTGTTTCGCACTCAGATGGGCGAAATTTCGGTGCATGCCGAGGAGATGAGGGTGCTTGCTAAGGCTCTCAGGCCGCTGCCTATTGTGAAAATGAAGGAGGGGGTGACGTACGATGGCTTCAACGACCCGGAGCAGAGGTATAGGCAACGCTACGTTGACTTGACTGTGAACGAGGGCTGTAAGGAGATATTTGTAAAGCGCACCAAGATTTTCAACGCCATGCGCGAGTATTTCAATCGCTGCGGATACCTTGAGGTCGACACTCCGGTGCTGCAAAGTATTCCGGGAGGGGCTGCTGCCAGGCCGTTCATCACTCACCATAATGCTCTCGACATTCCTTTGTACCTGCGAATTGCTAATGAGCTTTATTTGAAAAGGCTGATTGTTGGAGGATTTGAGGGCGTGTATGAATTTAGCCGCAACTTCCGCAACGAGGGTATGGACAGGACGCATAATCCGGAGTTTACGGTGATGGAAATTTATGTTGCGTATAAGGATTATCGCTGGATGATGAGCTTTACGGAGCGGCTGATTGAGAAGATTTGCGATGAGGCGCTGGGGACGACGAAGGTGATGTTCGCCGGCAAGGAAATCGACTTCAAGCCTCCATACAAGCGCATCTCCATGATTGATGCGATACGCGAAAATACGGGCATTGACATCAGCGGCATGACCGAGGAGGAGCTTCGCCAGGCCTGCCGCGACCTTGGCGTTGAGCAGGACGGCACGATGGGCAAGGGCAAGCTCATCGACGCTATATTCGGCAAGAAATGCGAGGCCAACTATGTTCAGCCTACCTTTATTATTGATTATCCTATCGAGATGTCGCCCCTCACCAAGCGTCACCGCGACAATCCTGAGCTTACCGAACGTTTCGAGCTGATGGTTTGCGGCAAGGAAATTGCCAATGCTTATTCGGAGCTGAACGATCCTATCGACCAGCGCGAACGCTTTGAGGAGCAGCTCCGGCTGAGCGAAAAGGGCGACGACGAGGCGATGTTCATCGACCGCGATTTTCTGCGTGCCCTTGAGTACGGCATGCCTCCCACGAGCGGGATGGGGATAGGTATGGACAGGCTGGTGATGTTCCTCACCGGTCAGGAAAGCATACAGGAAGTCCTTCTGTTTCCGCAGATGCGCCCCGAGCGAAACTCCAGCGACGATCAGCAATGAATCTGCCGGGGAGAATAGCGGTGATGGGCGGCGGAAGCTGGGCTACGGCTCTGGCAAAGATTGTTCTTTCCACCCAAAGCTGCGTGAACTGGTATATGAGGCGAGCCGATCAGATAGATGAATTTCGGAAGCTGGGGCATAATCCGAGCTATCTTACAGGCATAAATTTCGATATGGATAGAATCCATTTTTATTCGGGAATAAATCAGGTGGTGAAGGAATCGGATACGCTGATATTTGCCACGCCATCGCCCTTCCTCAAGCAGCATTTGAATAAGATTAGGATACCGATGCACGACAAGTTTATTGTTTCGGCAATAAAGGGATTGGTTCCGGATGAGAATATGCTGATAACAGATTACTTCACAGAACGCTATAAAGTGCCGCTGGCCAACATAGCCGTCATCGGAGGCCCCTGCCACGCCGAGGAAATCGCCCTCGAACGCCTCTCGTACATCACCCTTGGATGCATCGACACCGAGCGCATCGAACCACTATCAAAGGTGTTCGGCAACGATTACCTGAAGAACTCCATCTGCCGCGACGTGGCCGGAATAGAATATGCATCGGTACTGAAAAATGTATACTCCATCGTGGCCGGCATTTGTCATGGAATGAAGTACGGCGATAACTTCCAGGCCGTATTCCTCTCGAATGCCACACAGGAGATGCGCCGCTTTATCGACGCCGTGAGCGATGTGCCTCGCGACATCGACAGCTCAGTTTACCTTGGCGACCTGCTCGTTACAGCCTACTCCCGATTCAGCCGCAACCGCATCTTCGGCACCATGATAGGCAAAGGATATTCGGTGAAGACGGCACAAATCGAAATGGAAATGATAGCCGAAGGATACTACGGCGCCAAGTGCATACACGAAATCAACGAAAAGTACAAGGTCAACATGCCCATTCTCGACGCCTTGTACGATATATTATACAAAAAGAAATCACCCGTTACGGTTATCCGTAGCTTAACAGAAACATTCAAATGAAACATCTTCAGATTGATCTAAGCGGAGCAACAGGCTCCATTCCAAGCGACTACTTTGGCCGCTTGCAGGAAATCGCAAAACAGAGTATTGACAAGCTGCACGAAGGCAAAGGAGCCGGCAACTCCTTCCTTGGATGGCTGCGATTGCCCTCGTCCGTTGTAGAAGGCGAGCTGGAAGAAATCGAAACCGTGGCCGCAACACTGCGCGAGCAATGCGAGATAGTGATCGTAATCGGCATCGGCGGAAGCTATCTGGGAGCAAGAGCCGTTATCGAAGCCATAAGCAATAGCTTCGACTGCATGCTCGCAGAGCGCAAGCATCCGCAGATAATATATGCCGGACATAATATCAGCGAAGACTACCTGCTGGAGCTAGTTGAATTTCTCAAAGACAAAGCTTTCGGACTGATTAATATCTCAAAGTCGGGCACAACAACCGAGCCGGCCATAGCCTTCCGCATACTGAAGAAGCTGCTTGAAGAACAAGCCGGCAAAGCCGTAGCCCGCAATCGCATAGTAGCCATAACCGATGCGCGTCGGGGAGCATTGCGCAATCTGGCCGACTACGAAGACTACAAAAGCTTCGTCATTCCCGACAACGTAGGAGGACGATTCTCCGTACTGACCCCCGTTGGATTGCTGCCCATAGCCCTGGCCGGCGTTAATATCCACGAACTCATGAACGGAGCCAGATACATGGAAAAGAAGAGCGGACGAACAGTATCCCTTGCCGAGAACCTCGCTGCACAATATGCCATAGCCCGCAACTACCTCTACGCATCAGGACATAAGATCGAAATCCTCGCCAACTTTCATCCCAAGCTGCACTACCTCGCCGAATGGTGGAAGCAACTCTATGGCGAGAGCGAAGGAAAAGAAAACAAGGGAATCTTCCCCGCAGCCGTTGACCTCACCACCGACCTGCACTCCATGGGACAATGGATACAAGAAGGCGAGCGAAGCATATTCGAAACCGTAATCTCCGTATCCGCACCCAACAAACGCATAGCCATCCCCAAAGACAAAGACGACTTCGACGGACTGAATTATCTGGCCGGCAAGCGCGTTGACGCCGTCAACAAGATGGCTCAGCTCGGAACCAAGCTCGCCCACATCGACGGCGGAGTACCCGTGATCGAAATCTCCATCCCCGAACTAACCCCTTATTACGTAGGCGAACTCATATACTTCTTCCAGAAAGCTTGCGGCATCAGCGGATACATGCTCGGCGTTAATCCATTCGATCAGCCCGGAGTGGAAGCCTACAAGAAGAACATGTTCGCACTGCTCAACAAGCCCGGTTTCGAAGCCGAATCAGAAGCCATCAAAGCCCGCTTGCAATGATTAAGGCCGTACTGTTCGACATGGATGGCGTTCTGTACGACTCCATGCCTGCACACATTCGCGCCTGGAGCGAAGTGGCATCACGGCACAATCTGCTTCACAATCCTCACAATTTTTATCTATGGGAAGGACGAACGGGCGACAGCACCATCAACATTCTCTTTCAGGATACTTACCGACGCGACGCCTCGCCCGAACAACTCCGATCGCTATACGCCGAGAAAGCCGAGCTCTTCAACCGCTATAATGACGGGCGAATAATGAGCGGCGTTCAGGAAGTGCTGAAGCTCACGCGAAGCCTCGGCCTCGATCTGCTGATAGTAACAGGCTCCGGGCAGCACAGTTTGCTCGACACTTTAGAGGCGAACTTCCCCGGTTATTTCACTAAGGATAAGATGGTAACAAGCTTCGACGTTCTGATTGGCAAGCCGCATCCGGAGCCCTATCTGATGGGACTTCGGAAAGCGGGCGTCGAGGCCTCGGAAGCGATAGTTGTTGAGAATGCTCCTCTGGGAGTGCAGTCGGCCAAGGCCGCAGGCATCTTTACAATTGCCGTCAATACAGGGCCGCTGCCCGACGAAGTATTGCTCGATGCAGGCGCCGATCGCCTTTTGCACAATATGGCCGAGCTTGCGGCCGAGCTGCCCGCTCTTGTCGGCAGCCTTAATTCCAAGTAACAGTCAGCCATACTTTCAGCAGAGATGGCTATGCAACTCGAAGCCGTGCGCATAGTCGACGGTTGCATAGCCATCCAATGGCAGTTTTATGATAATCGCTTAAAAGCTAATTACGGCTCCATATTGGGGCGGAAAATCTGCCCGCGACTATGTTTTCCCTCATTTGCCAGTATCATCAAACGAGCTAATACTCTTGCTGTTAGGAATCACGCTTTAGGCCAAAAAAATTCCTATAATAATTTCAAAAAATTCCTATAACAATTTTCAAAAATTGTACTAATGATTTTTTGAAATTCCTATAGGAATTTTTTTGAGTCATCAGTATGACTTTTTTGAGCCGCAGTTTGGTTTCATTTAGCGGCTATGACGATTATAATGAATGTTGGTTTTGTTTGGTTTTTTCGGCGATTTTGTATGAGATTTTCCAGGCTTCCTTTATCTGCAGTTCTCAATCATTTTGGTGAGATCAACGAACTGTTCTACGGATAGCTGCTCGGGGCGGAGATTGAAGATAGGGTCGGCGTAGTGAGGGAAGTCGTTGCCCAGGAGAGGCTTCAAGGAGTTGCGCATGGTTTTCCGACGTTGATTAAATGCCGTTTTTACTACCCTTTTCATCTGAGCCTCGTCGCATCCGAGCTCGGTACGGGCATTGCGAGTGGCGCGAATCACTGCGCTTTTGACTTTTGGAGGCGGATCGAAAACAGTTTCATCCACCGTAAACAGATATTCCACATCGTACCAGGCCTGAAGCAGTACGCTCAGGATGCCATAAGCTTTGCGCCCGGGAGGCGATGCAAGCCGCTCGGCCACCTCCTTCTGCAACATGCCAGAGCAACAAGCCACGCGATCGCGAAGCTCTATCAGCTTGAAAAATATCTGTGTAGATATGTTATACGGATAATTGCCTATGATGCAAAACTGGCCCTGAGGCATCTCCTGAGGTTGCATACGCAGGAAGTCGGCCTCGGTGATGCGCTCCGCCAAATCGGGGAAGAGGCGCCGCAGCAGCGCAACAGCCTCTCGGTCGAGCTCCACAATGCTCAGATCGTATCCCTTATCAATCAGAAATCGAGTAAGCGCGCCTGTTCCTGCCCCCACTTCAAGTACGGGAAGTTTATCGAAATCGGCCAGCGTTGCGGCAATTCGATTTGCAATATCTAAATCCTTCAGAAAATGCTGTCCCATAGATTTCTTGGGCATGATGTTATAGCGGGGCATATCTATTAAGCTTTAAATGTATTTTGTTGATTCGGAATATACTATATATTTTTGCGGGCAAATGTACGATAAATCACATATTAGCTCCACCACTTAAACATGAGTTACAAGAAAATCCTCAACACAGCTATCAAAGTTATCCTACCGCTATTCTTAGGCTGCGGCCTGCTGTGGTACCTTTATCGCGGCGCCGATTTGTCGCAAATGTGGGCCCACGCCAAGAAAGCCAGCCTCGGCATCCTGTTGTTTTCATTACTATTTGGCCTCGCAGGCAATTTGGTTAGATCCTTCAGGTGGGGCCTTCTCATCGATGCCATAGGCGAGAAATATCGCATCCGCAACCTCATTTGCGCCGTTCTGGGCAATTATGCAATCAACTTTGTGCTGCCGCGAGTGGGCGAAGTGTGGCGATGCGGAATCATCACCAGATACGAAAAAATATCCTTCACCAAGCTGCTCGGAACGCTTGTAATCGACCGCGTTGCCGATACGCTGTCGGTTGGCATCATAACCTTGCTAATTTTTTTCTTCAATCTTTCGTTTGTCGAAACCTATCTGTCGCGCAATCCGAGCTTCAAGATAAGCCTCGATAATCAATCTTCCACTATATGGATCATCGTTGCGCTACTGATCATTGCAGCGGCAACATGGTTCACCTTCACGCGCCTGAGCCATCTAAGCCTTGTACAAAAAGCCCGCGGAGGCTTGGTAAATATCTGGGAAGGCATGAAAAGCGTATGGCTAATGGAGCGCAAATGGCTCTTTCTGCTGCAAACTCTCGGCATCTGGAGCCTCTATTTCCTCTTTTTCTACACAACATTCTATGCATTCGACTTCACCCGCAACCTCGGCCCCGTGAAGGGACTGATCGTTTTCACGATGAGCAGCATCGGAGTGGCCGCGCCGGTGCAAGGCGGCATAGGAGCCTGGCACTTCATGGTAATATCGTCGCTTGTTTGCTTCGACGTTCCAGCCGAAGAAGCCGCCGCCTTCGCCCTTGTGGTTTATACAATCCAGTCGGTATGGCAAATAGTATGCGGCCTTGTCGGCATAGTAGCCCTTCCGATGATGAATAAGGAGGAGAAGCTTCAGGAGTGATGAAGGCTTCTCATAATCCTTAAAATCAGCTGTATCAAATACAATTCCTCGCATATCAAAGCTATAAGATACATATTCGCTTTCCTGTTGGCTGCCGGCTGCTTGCTTTACATATTGCCCTCGGTAGTTGTACGGATTCCTGCATTTCAAACAAGGCTGAAGTCGTGGGCTGCAAGCGATTTATCTCGTCGGCTGAACGTTCCGCTTAGCATTGAGCGCGTGAGCGTCAGATGGCCCAATAGTCTGTCGATGCTGAACGTGGCAATCGGGAATGATGATGAGGAAAAGCCGATGCTAACGGTCGGACGTCTAAGCGTTGATATGGATCCGTCGCAGATGCTGAAGGGCCAGCTCGTGATCACTACGGTTCGCCTCTTCGATTTCGAACTTTTAATGCGCCGCGACAATGCGGAGAGTAGGCTAAATATCAGTGGAGTTATTGATGCTCTGATGCGTCGTGATAGCGCGCAAACTTATTCTTCGACGAGGATAGACATCCGCACGGCGCTCTTGAGGCGCGGACGTGTTGCTTACGACGTGGGCAACGGCAATCCGGCGCCTTCCCGCTTTGATTCCCAACATATATATATGTATGACATCAATGCCAATCTCGCCATCCGAATTGCCGGCTCCGACAGCTTTAACGTTCGGCTAGCGAAGTTGAGCCTGAAGGAGCGCGGGGGATTTGTGATGGATAAACTATCGTTCAACATCGCCGGCAATGCCGAAAGCGCGTTGATGACAAACTGCATGATTGCTCTGCCCGGCACGAATCTGTCGTTGCCGCGCGCAAGTATTAGTTTGGCGAGGCCTGAGGGGAATGATACAAGATCTCTGCTGAGATTCGAGCTGGCTCAGTCGCTGATTAGCCCTCGCGATCTGGCAGCTTTTGCTCCCGTGCTGCATAACTTTTCCGACCATCTGAATATCTCGGCGACGGCTGAAGGCGACATGGATGACTTTAATCTGAGCCGCCTGACGATCATGCTGGATGATGACTTTTTGTTTGAAGGACAGATGTCGATCAAAGGCTTAAGCCGTCAGTCGGATGCCGGTTTGCGCGGAGAAGTAAGTAGCATGTTTGCAACAACCGAAGGGCTTCGACGGCTGTTGAGCAATCTGGGATCAACAAGCGAAGCCTTGCCAAAGGCCGTTGAACGCCTCGGCAGGCTGCGCTTCACAGGTGAGATCGACGGCGTCTTCGACAATTTAGTGGCCTACGGCAAAGTGACCACAGATATTGGCTCCATACAAACCGATCTGCTTATCGGCAGCAATCCGGAGCAGAACATAGCAACATCCGTGAGCGGCCAGATATCTTCCTCCGAACTACTGATAAACGAGCTGTTCGACGGCGACAATCCTTTCGGACTAGCTCGATTCAATGCAGAGATCAAAGGCATCCGTCCGGCCGGCAAGCCTTTCAGTCTTGGAATATCAGCGATGATCGGCGAGTTTGATTTCCGAAACTATCGCTACGAGAATCTGCGCCTAAGCGCACGGATAGCTCCGGAAGGATTCAGCGGACGCATAGAGATAGACGATCCTAACTGCTCGCTAAAGGCCGAAGGCATGTATGCCAAAAGCGCCGGCGAAGCCGTATTCGATCTCTCAGCCAAGCTAAGCCACTTCCGCCTCGACCATCTCAATATCTGGGACAAACTTGAATCGCCCGACATATCCGCAAGCATACGAGCAGGCTTTCGCGGAGCTCACATCGACGATCTCGCCGGCAGCATATCGCTCGACAGCGTATTGATCAGCACATCGCCGAGCGACTTCTTCATGCGCAATCTCACCATAGCCATCGGCGCCGGATCTTCATCGCCCGACAAGAAGCTAAAGCTGGAATCAGACATTGCACGCGGCGAAGTGAACGGCATCTACTCCTTCGCTACCCTCCTGCCGAGCTTCATGACTACCCTCGAACAATATGCTCCAGCCCTCTCAAATACCGCAGCTAAGAAGATCGCCGAGCAAGAGAACAACTTCTCGCTATGGCTCGACATTGATAATACCGAGCAGCTCTCGTCAACCCTAAAGCTCCCCATAAGCTTTACCAAGCCGGCAAGAATCACCGGACATTATAATAATGCCTTCAACAAATTCCGCCTCGACGCTGAGATTCCCGAACTCTCTGCCGGCAAAACCATCATGGAAGATTGCCGCCTCACGTGCGAGAATCCCGACGATCGCATCGCGCTCCGCTTCGACGCCTTCAGTATCATACGCAAGGTGCGCAACCAGCTTACTTTGGAGGCTACGCTGAAGGACAATCGTGTTGAAAGCGCTCTGCATTGGATTAATAGTAATGAGAGGCGGTTCGAGACTAAGCTCTCCGGCACGGCCATCTTGGTCAACAGCGATGATGCCGGCTTGCGAACCGATATCCTTATTCATCCTTCGCAGATAGCCCTTAACGACAGTATTTGGGAGATAAATGAAGCGACGCTATCGCTTGCCGGCGGCAAAACCGAAGTAAGCAACTTCCGCCTCTCGCAAAACGATCGCTTCCTAAGCATGAACGGGGCTATATCGAACAATACCGCAGATACTCTATCCTTAGAGCTGAACAGGATAGAGCTGGAATATATATTTGATATGCTAAACATTCCGGTACTGCAATTCGGAGGCGAGATGAGCGGACGCTTCCGTGCCGTCGACTTGTATCGCAGCCGGCAGATAGATACCGATCGCTTGCACGTTGACGGATTTTCATTCAACGATAGATACGTTGGCGAGCTAATACTGTCGAGCCGCTGGGACGAAAGCGAGCAAGGAATCCGGCTCGACGGAACCATATCCGAAGGCGATACGGCCATGACTAGCATAAGCGGATACATCTATCCCATCGGACCGAACGACGGGCTCGACCTGCGCTTCGATGCACGCAACCTGAATACGGCCTTCCTCCATAAATATCTCGATGGGGCTGTGACGGGATATCGCGGACGCGGAACGGGATACATTAAGGTGTTCGGAAGCTTTGATGACGTCGATCTGAAAGGGCAGGCATTCATTGCCGACGGAGGCATCGGCATTGATTTCCTTAATACCTATTATACGTTCTCAGATTCGGTGTACCTAACGGAAGGACGGATCTTCATGCAGAACATTGAGCTGCATGATGCATTCGGCAATACCGGAAGGCTAAAGACGGCTAATCTTCGGCACCACTTCCTGCACGACATCGAGTTTGACGCCGAAATATCCGACATTGACCACATGCTCGTTTACAATGCAACCGAGAGGCAAAACCCTAATCTATACGGCAGAGTATTCGCATCGGGAGGAGTGGCTCTGCGCGGCAATGAAGATATTATCAACTTCGACGTGCGACTGCGAAACGATCCGAGAACGACCATCGGCATCAACTTTATGGATAAGCCAGGCGTCACTGCTTATGACTTCATCACCTTCGTCGACCGATCAACTCCCGATACCACAACCCAAACCGCATCTGCCACGACTACCGCGTCTGATAACGGCACCGAACTCCAAGTCAGCTTGCAACTCGACCTCACGCCCGACGCCCTGATCGAATTTGTGATGGATCCAACAGCAGGCGACAAAATAACCGGCAACGGCAGCGGCAGCCTGCAAATATCATACGGCACAAAAACAGATATGAAGATCTACGGCTCCGTGCATATCCTCAAAGGAGAATACAACTTCAGCCTCCAGCAGTTAATCCACAAGAACTTCATCCTGCGAGAGGGCAGCATCGTTACCTTCAGCGGAGATCCGGCAACTGCCAATCTCAACATCAACGCCGTGCATAGCCTAACCGCCAACTTGGGAAACCTCGACCCCGCTCTGCTTAGCGAAAGCCCCCGAACCAACATCCCCGTCAACTGCGTCATGATCATACAAGGGCCTTTCGCGCATCCCTCCATCGCCTTCGACCTCGAACTGCCGGGCTCAAACAGCGAGCTCGAGCAGATGGTGCGAAGCTACGTCAGAACCGAAGACATGCTCACCCGACAAATCGTATATCTGCTTGTGCTTAATACATTCCATCCCTCCGGATTCGAGCAGGCCACATTCCCAAACGAATTTAACGCCCTCACCTCAGCCGCCCTATCCTCACAAATCTCAGGATTGCTCAACTCCATAACCGACAAGGTACGTATCGGAACCAACATCCGAACCAGCCAAGACGGATTTAACGACACCGAAGTCGAAATGCTACTCTCGAGCCAAATGTTCGACAACCGATTGCTCTTCAACGGCAACTTCGGATACAAAAGCAATCCAACAGTGAAGAACGTATTCGTTGGCGAATTTGACCTCGAATACCTCCTCACGCCAGCCGGCGAATTTCGGCTCAAAGCCTACAATCACGCCAACGACATGTATCGATACCTCAAACAAAGCCTCACAACCCAAGGCTTTGGATTCATGTACAAAAAAGACTTCTCATCACTATCAGAGCTCTTCGCCCGCCGGCCCAAGCCAATCACTCTGCAATCTGAGCCCCAAACCGGTCAGCAAACAAAGTGAGCAGCCGGCTCGCCGCCACCTCCATATCCTGAAGCTCGCCAAGCTCTGCGGCCAGCGAAGTCACTCCCTTGTCAACAAATCCACACGGATTTATCAGCGAAAATCCCTCCAAATCCGTATTAACATTGAGCGCAAGCCCGTGCATCGTCACAAAACGGCTGCACCTGACGCCCACGGCGCAAATTTTTCGCGGACGCGCTTCGACATCGAGCCACACTCCCGCCGCTCCCTCCAGCCGCCGCCCCTCCAGTCCATAATGCCTAAGAAAGCAAATGACGATATCCTCCAGAAGATGGATATATCGCCGCAAACCCATTCCCCAGCGCTCCAAGTCGAACACCGGATAAACCGTGAGCTGCCCAGGCCCATGAAAGGTTGCATCGCCTCCGCGGCCAACGCTATACAGCTCAACTCCCCTGCGCGCCAGCTCAGCAGCCGGCACAAGCAGATTCTCCGTCCGAGCATTCCGTCCCATCGTAATCACCGGCAGATGACGGCAAAAGAACAGTCGCGAGCGAACCTCCCGGCCCGATAGCTTCCCTTCGATCAGCTCCTCAAAAGCCGCCGTTTGCAGCCGAAGAGCATCGCCATAAGCGATAGTTCCCAAATCTTCAAAGTCAAATGAATAAGGATACATGGCCTAGCGGATAAGATTGTAAAGCGTTGCAACAGCCTCAACGGGCCGATTGTAAATACTGTCGTTATACATGTTTAAAGAATTTTCATTGTGCGACCGAAAGATACAATAAAAAACGGCTAAAGCTATGGCCGCCGAGCTCTGTCCGGCTTGCAATCCTCAGAGAAGCTCAAAATCATGGCAACACCCTATAGGCTCCAATGGGCAATGTTCTGTCTCTTAATGTTGACAGCCTTTTTTGTGTTTTCTCCTGAAGGACGACGATTCTGAAAATTGACATCAGATTATAGGCAATCATCACAAAAAATAATGTTGTAATTTCCTTGCGGAAATTTTACGGGGCTTTTTAGGTTTGTAGAAACCTTTGCACGAGAGAGCCGCTAAAAAGTCGCTATGTCAATCGTGCGCGTTGAGGCGCGTCCGAACAGAAATATAGGGAGGATTTTGTGTTAAAAATCATTTCTCTACGCGGCAACTCAATGCCATTTGGCCTTAGGCTGCAACCTTGCATTGCCGCAATATTTTTTTGTTTATGCAATAATCTTTTCCTCCAATTCAACCTAAGCAACATCGGGCATAGCATTACTATCAAATTTTCGAAGCTATCAGAGAAATATTCATAAAACAAAAAGATAGCCATGCGTAGGCCGAAATGACTTTTTGCTCGCGATTCGAAAAAAAAGTATCTAAAAAGTTGGTAAATCAAAATATTATTTATCTTTGCACACATTAAAACATCTAATAACATGAATTTTCAAACGGACACATATCATACATATAATATAGTACATAACTGCCGGCCATTCGGTTGGAAGTTTTACATATTACCCCCCCCAAATCAACATTTCCACCGGAGACTGTGTAGATAGCCAAGATTTTCCTCTCCCACATCATAATTTAGCCTGGCGGATAAGTTCCGGCGAGGCTATTTTTTTGCCTTTATACGAGCTACGCAAGTTTGTCCGTAATCTCCGTGAAGGTTTGTACGATCGTCGCAAGTTTGTCCGGAACCTCCGGGAAGGTTTGTACGATCGTCGCAAGTATGTCCGGGATCTCCGGGAAGGTTTAT
>JAITHO010000143.1 GCA_031279915.1 Tannerellaceae bacterium | reverse complement strand
GCCTACGGTTAACATGCCATAGTTGCGCTGGGAGTTTGTGGTGATTTTGTATTTAAGTTCTCCACTGACTACCCAGTTTTCTAAGAATGCAAGCTCTATTCCTCCGCCCAGAGCTCCGGTAGGCCAAAGCGAAAGGTCGGAGCGTTTCTCCTCAGACATGGCGTAGAAGCTGGCGCCGAGGATGGGGTAGAGCGATGCGTTATCTGCTATTGGGAAGAGGTAATGAAGGTTGATTCCCAGGTCGAGAAACATAATTGAGTTCTTGGGAAGGAAGAATGTAACGACGGCCTCTCCGCGGAAATTATCTGTAAAGTAATACTGACCTTTAGGCGCTATGCCGAAATAGAAGTTGTCGCGGTCGAACGAGATCGCCAAGTTTCCTCCGATGGCTGTTTTGCTAAGTTGTGCGGAGGCTGTTTCGGTGGCAAGGACAAGCAGCGCGGCTGCGGCGATTGTAAAGATTAAATGTTTCATAATGATGTTGGATTAATATGTTTAACGTATGATGTTGATTTCTCTAAACCAGTCTTCGGCTCTGTCGGGCCATTGGTTAACGGCGACGCCTGTATCGCGCAGTCCGTAGCCGTGTCCGCCGCTGCTGTAAAGGTGCATCCATGCCGGTATGCCTGCTTCCATGAGGGCGTTATAGTAGTAGATACTGCTCTTGATATACGATTTGTCGTCCTCGGTTTGGATCATCATTGTGGGGGGCGTTTTTGGGGAGATCGTTAGTTCGGGGGCGATTCCAAAGTTGGGAGCGTCGAGGTAGGCGGGGTAGATCAGCAGGCAGAAATCTGGTCGGCAGCTGGTCTTGTCGATGTCGTCAATAGTGGAGTATGCTCGTCGGTCGGAGCTGTTGCTGGTTGTAGCCGCCAAGTGCCCGCCGGCTGAGAAGCCCATGATTCCCAGTCGTGCAGGGTCGATGCGCAGTTGGGCCGAATGATGTCTGACGTAGCTTATGGCTCGCTGGGCGTCTTGCAATGGAGCTTCGTGTTTGGCCCGTCCTTCGCGTCGTGGAACTCGATATTTGAGCAAAACGGCTGTAATTCCGAGCTGATTGAGCCATTGGCAAACTTCCTCGCCTTCCTTGTCATAAGCAAGGATGTTGTATCCGCCTCCGGGACATACTATCATGGCCGGATTAATGCCGTCGGCGGATGCGGGGTAGATGGTTATGCTTGGATTGCTCACGTTGGTGAGCCGCGTGACGGTTTCGCCTCCGGTTTTGTTGCCTTCGATCTCCGACTTTTCGGTCATTGCTGTTGTTTCGCCTGGAGCTCCGGAGGGAAAGAGGCTGATGGGCTGCTGTGCCTTAAGTATGGCAGCGCTTGCTATAAGCATAATTGTAAGGAATAGATGTTTCATGATATTGTTTTTCTGTGAAGATAGTGTTATTCCCATTCAATGGTTGACGGAGGTTTGGAACTTATGTCGTACACAACTCTGTTCACTCCTCGCACTTTGTTGATTATTTCGTTGGAAACCGATGACAGAAATTCGTAGGGCAATTGAGCCCAGTCGGCAGTCATGGCATCGGTTGAGGTCACGGCTCGCAGAGCGATTGTGAAGCCGTAAGTTCGCTCGTCGCCCATGACTCCAACGGAGCGAACCGGCAGCAAAATCGCTCCCGCTTGCCATACATTATTATATAGTCCGTGTTCCTTTAGCATGTTCATATAAATACTGTCGGCTTCTTGCAGTATGCTTACTTTCTCCGGACTGACTTCGCCCAGAACTCTGATTCCAAGTCCAGGGCCGGGGAAGGGATGACGGTTAATGAGCTTTTCGTTCATGCCCAGCTCGATTCCAACGCGCCTTACTTCGTCTTTGAAGAGCAATCGCAGAGGCTCAACGAGGCGTAGGCGCATCCGCTCCGGCAAGCCGCCAACGTTATGGTGGCTCTTGATGACCGTACCGGTTATGGAGAGGGATTCTATCACGTCGGGGTAGATTGTTCCTTGGGCTAGCCATCGAACGTCTTTGAGTTTGCCTGCCTCTTCTTCGAATATTTCAATGAAATTCTTGCCTATGAGCTTGCGCTTGTCTTCCGGATCGCTTACGCCTTTGAGGGCTCCGAAGAACCTATCGGCGGCTTTGACGCCAATGACGTTGAGCCCGAGACCCTCGTAAGCCGCCATCACCTCGCCGAACTCATCTTTGCGCAGCAAGCCGTGGTCAACAAAGATGCAGATGAGATTACGGCCAATAGCTTTGTTCAATAAGACTGCCGTGACCGATGAATCGACTCCGCCGGACAGGGCCAGGATCACACGGTCGTTGCCCAGCATAGAGCGCAGATCGCCAACTGTGGATTCAACGAAAGATGCAGGGGTCCAGCTCCGATTGCATCCGCAGAGATCGAGGAAGTTCGACAGCAGGAGTAATCCTTGTTCGCTGTGATACGCTTCGGGATGGAATTGTACTCCGAAGCTTAATTCGCCTTCAACTCTGTATGCCGCTGCGCTGACGCTATCCGTCGAAGCTATAATTCTGAAGGTCGACGGCAAGCCGGTAATCGTATCCCCATGCGACATCCATACCTGCGACCCAACCTCTATCCCTTTCAGCAAAGCATCATCGGCATCCGCCATGGATAATCGTGCCCGACCATATTCGCGCGACGGAGCTTGCATCACCTCGCCGCCGGCGGAGTAAGCCATGAGCTGAGCTCCATAGCAGATTCCCAAAATCGGATACGCCCGCCGAAGGGAGCTTACATCTATGCGGCAAACGTCGGGATCGTAAACCGACCAAGGGCTACCCGAAAGGATAAGGCCTTTGACCGACGCATCGCCTGGCACGAATTTATCGTAAGGAACGATCTCGCAGTAAACGCTCAGTTCGCGAATTCTTCGAGCTATCAATTGTGTTGTCTGGGAACCGAAGTCGAGGATGATTACTTTCTCTGGCATCTCTTAATAATATTAAATCTGGCGGCAAAGATATAATAATGTTTCTAAAATAGGTTGAGCGACTTAGAACGCTATTTCGTCTTTGTTCATAGGGGTCAGAAAATCGAAGTCTCCGGCTGTAAGCGGCTGGAGAGCGCTTGATGGCGAATTAATCTTGGATGTGAAGTCGTTCTTCTTGACATCATCGTCGAGATTCTGGAACTTGGCATGCGTGTCTTTAAAGCTTAGCTTAAGCTTGCCCGTAGCTCCGCTTCTATGCTTAGCGATGATAAATTCGGCAATGCCACGGGTGGAGTCGCCTAATTCGTCTTCATAGATTTTGTACTCCTCGAAGCGGTGCAGCAGGCAAACAATGTCGGCATCCTGCTCAATGGCGCCCGACTCTCGCAAGTCAGAAAGCTGCGGACGCTTGCCTTCGATGCCCTGCCGGGTCTCCAAATTTCTGTTGAGCTGCGAGAGGGCGATGACCGGCATGTTCAGCTCTTTGGCCAAGGCTTTGAGGGATCGCGAAATGATACTGACTTCCTGCTCGCGGTTGCTGGCTTTCATGCCGCTCACGTTCATGAGCTGGAGGTAGTCGATGATGATGCACTTCACTCCAAATTCGCGAACCAGGCGGCGGGCTTTGGTTCGGAGTTCGAATACCGAGAGGCTGGCGGTATCATCTATATATATAGGCGCGCCCATTAGTTCCATGATCTTGATGTCGAATTGCGCCCATTCGAAGTCCTCAAGCTTACCGCTCTTAATTTTTTCCCCAGCCAGCCCCGTTACGTTGGTGATAAGACGATTGACGAGCTGCAGATCGCTCATCTCAAGCGAAAAGAAGGCTACGGGAGTTTGATAGTGCACAGCCATGTTTTTAACCATAGAAAGCGCAAATGCAGTTTTACCCATTCGTGGTCGGGCGGCTATGATAATGAGGTCAGAGTTTTGCCATCCGAAAGTAACCTTGTCGATCTCGTGAAATCCGGAGCGTAATCCGCTGAGCCCGTCCTTGTATAGGGCCGCCTTTTTCATCATCTCTTTAGCGGCGACGATAACGGGGTCAATCTGTCGGGCTTCGTTCTTGATATTTCGCTGAGAGATCTCGAACAACCGGCTCTCGGTTTCCTGCATGAGATCGTCAACGTCAATCGTTTCGTCGAACGCTTTGCCTTGCACCGCAGCGCTGAAAGATATAAGCTCCCGTGCCAGATGTTTCTGGGCAATGATGCGCGCATGATACTCAATGTGCGAACTACTGACAACCTTGCTAGTTAGCTGCGAGATATAGAAGGGCCCGCCAACCGTGTCGAGGTCGCCCTGTTTGCGCAGTTGTTCGGTAACGGTAAGCATGTCGACCGGCTTTTGGTCGAGCGAAAGCGCAAGCACAGCCCTGTAAATAAGCTCGTGGTTTTTATCGTAGAAAGATTCCGGTTTGAGGATCTCACTTACCGCGTAGTAGGCCTCCTTTTCGAGCATAAGAGCTCCCAGTACGACTTCCTCTAGTTCGCGGGCCTGCGGTTGCAAGCGTCCGCTTATCTCCGCAACAGTGTCTGCCAGAGATGAACTCCTGCCGGA
>JAITHO010000116.1 GCA_031279915.1 Tannerellaceae bacterium | reverse complement strand
TCCTTTTGGGAGCGGTAATTACGTTTGGGAAATTTCGGGCTCATTTTATCCGCAGAGAAGTGGCAAAACTTTTTTGGGCACAGCTTGGGGGCACAGCTTTGGGGCGAGATTTTTTTTGTGGAATGGTGATGGTGGCTTTTGCGGAGGCAATTTTATTTATTTTTGTTGTCACATCAAATAATTATTATATGGAAAATAAAATTGAGACTTATAGCGAGGCGGTTGAAAAACTGCGGAAAATTGTGGCTGAGATTGAGCGCGGCGAACAGGATGTCGACGTTTTGCTGCTGAAGGTTAAGGAGGCTACGCGGCTTATCAAACTTTGTAAGACTAAACTTTTTGAGGTTGATGGCGAGGTGAAAAAAATTCTTCAGGAGCTGGAGACTTAATCTTGTGTGCGATGGAAAAAATGGCGAGGATAGTGGTGATTACTGCCGGCGGACGGGGCCGTCGGATGGGAGGCGCTTTGCCGAAGCAGTTTGCTGAGATTGGCGGACGGCCTGTGCTGATGCATACTATCGCCAAATTTTGGGGCTGGAATCGCGATGCGGAGATATTGGTGACGCTGCCTCCGGATATGGTTGGGTTCTGGAGAACGCTGTGCGAGAACTTTGCTTTCAAGCTTCCTCACCGGATTATTGAGGGCGGCGAAAGCCGTTATCGGTCGGTTGCCAACGCTCTTGCCGTGGCGGGAGATGGTTTGATTGGGGTTCACGACGGGGTGCGTCCGTTCGTTTCGGAGGCTGTTATTGAGGCATGCTTTGCGGCGGCGCAGATTCATGGCGGGGCTGTTCCGGTGGTTGATATGCTCGAATCGATTCGTGAGCTTGGGGCTGATGGGGCGAGCTGGGCTGTTGATCGGCGGCGGTTCGTAGTTGTGCAAACGCCTCAGGTATTCCGCAGCGATTTGCTGAAGGCCGCATACCGTCAGCCCGAGCGCGCGGATTTTACCGACGAGGCATCGGTGGTGGAGGCTCATGGCGGCAAGGTATCCACGGCTCCCGGCAACGTTGAGAACATCAAGCTGACGCAGCCGATGGATATGTGGCTGGCAGATCAGATGCTCAAACAGCGGCGGCTATGAGCGGCTTGGCGAAGCGGCAAATAATGTATCTGCCGGGCGTTGGGCCGCGGCGGGCGGATGTTCTGCGGAAGGAGGCGGGGATATTATCGTACGAGGATCTGCTGTATTATTTCCCCTACAAATACATTGATCGCAGCCGCTTCTATAAAGTTGCCGAGATCAACATGGAGCTGCCTTACATTCAGTTGCGCGGGAAGATTTTATCGTACGCTACCGTTGGCGAAGGTCGCAAACGGCGGCTTACGGCTCGCTTCACCGACGGCACCGGGGTGATCGATTTGGTTTGGTTTCGCGGCATAAGCTACATTGTGGAGAAATATAAGGTTGGGGTGAATTATATTGTATTCGGGAAGCCGTCGGAATTTGGTCAGTCCTTTAATATTGCTCATCCGGAGATAGATTTAGAGACAAATGCTGCCCAGGTGGCTGGGGGATTGACGCCCTTTTATAACACGTCGGAGCGGATGAAGAAGGCCTATCTTCATTCTCGCGCGATACAAGACTTGCAGTACGTGCTGCTCAATCAAAGCGGCTGGACGCCTGAGGAGACGCTTCCGGCATATATCTTGAAGCGAACGGGGATGATACCGCTATCGGAGGCCGTTCGTCAGATTCATTTTCCCGAGTCGGCAGAGCAATTGAAGGCTGCCCGCCTTCGGCTCAAGTTCGACGAGCTGCTCTTCATCCAGCTCCATATTTTGCAAACGGCAGTGACGCGCAAGCATAAGAGCGCCGGACTTATTTGCCCCGTTGTTGGCGCCCAGTTCCATACCTTTTATAATTCGTACCTGCCCTTTGCCCTGACGGAGGCCCAGAAGCGGGTTGTTCGGGAGATTCGCAGGGATATGGGCAGCGGTCGGCAGATGAATCGGCTGCTCCAGGGCGACGTGGGCAGCGGCAAAACGCTGGTGGCTCTGATGGCGATGCTGATAGCGGTCGACAATGATTATCAGGCCTGCATAATGGCTCCCACAGAGATCCTAGCCACTCAGCACTACCATACATTGATGAATATGTTGGGGGATATGAATCTGGTGGTGGAGCTCCTGACCGGATCAACCTCCCGCAAGGAACGCAAGCGCATGCTCCCGCTGATAGAAGAGGGTAAGGCGGATATTGTGGTCGGAACCCACGCCCTGATTGAGAGCAGCGTAGTTTTTTCATCCCTTGGTTTGGCCATAATCGACGAGCAGCATCGCTTTGGCGTCGAACAGCGATCGAAGCTGCATCTGAAAAACGAGCAGCCGCCGCACATCCTGGTGATGACCGCCACCCCCATTCCGCGCACCCTGGCGATGACGCTCTACGGCGACCTCGACGTTTCGGTGATCGACACCCTCCCTCCCGGACGCAGGCCCGTCAAAACCCTGCACCGATACGACACACGGAGGCAGGATATCTACACTTTTTTGCGCAAGGAGATCAATGCCGGACGCCAAGCCTACGTCGTTTTCCCCCTTATCGAAGGCAGCGAAACCCTCGACTACAAGGCTCTGGAGGAAGGCTACGAGCAGTTCTGCAATGTATTCCCCGAATTTAAGGTATGCATGGTTCACGGGCGGATGAAAGCCGCCGACAAGGAGGCCGTCATGCAAAAGTTTACGTCCGGCGAATCCCATATATTGATGGCCACAACCGTAATCGAGGTGGGCGTAAACGTTCCGAACGCCTCCGTGATGGTGATAGAAAGCGCCGAACGCTTTGGCCTCTCCCAGCTCCATCAGTTGCGCGGTCGGGTAGGCCGGGGCAGCGAGCAGTCGTACTGCATCCTCGTATCCTCTTGCAAGCTTAGCGCCGATACCCGTAGGCGGCTCGAAATAATGGTGGAGACAACCGACGGCTTCGAGATCGCCGAGGCCGATCTTCGGATGCGCGGACACGGCGAGCTGGAAGGCACCCGCCAAAGCGGTCCGGGCTTCGATCTGAAGATAGCCGACCTCGCCGCCGACGGACAGATCCTCAGCTATGCCCGCAATCTGGCCACCGAAATCCTCGACGCCGATCCCTCTCTCGAAGCCGCCGAGAACGATCTGCTCCGCCGCCGCCTGCACGACCTCTTTGCCAACAAGGTAGATTGGGGAACAGTGAGCTAGCCCGCCATCGACAGCAATCCGCACAAAAAAGCTCCGCGCCTCGGCTTATCTTCTATCAGAAAGATGCGAGGCGCGGAGCTTTGTTTATAGCCCGATGGCAATCCTTAGGGCTTCATGGATCTCAGGGTCGGTACTGCTCCAAATCCTCCGGCGCGAAGCCTTCGATAAAGGTTTGGGCCGATGAAATAGCCGCGCGGCCCATCGCCACGTATACCTCAGCCGAGCGACGGAAAATATCGCTATCGCCAGCCTGTTGCAGCAGCAAGTATCCCATAATGCAGCGCCCAGCCGATTCAACGAGCCGCCGGGCATGGAAATCGAGCAGCTCGCTATTGCGCGCGAGCAGGATGCGATCAACCATGGCTTCGTAGATGGCCGTCATGTCCTGGAGGGCGCTTCGCAGATGCTCCAGCTCAGGCTTGCAGCTGAGGGCATCGTATTCCCGTATCTGAGCGAGATAGGTGCCGGTGGTGACATGGCGAATTGCGGCGACAACCTGGAGCTGCGTCGTTCCCTCGTAGATGTTGGTGATTCGCGCGTCGCGGTAGATGCGCTCGCAGGCATAATCCTTCATGAATCCCGATCCGCCGTGTATCTGTATAGAATCGTAGGCATTGGCGTTAGCGTATTCGGTGGTCATCGCCTTTCCGAGAGGGGTGAAGGCGTCGGCCAGCTTGCTATACTTTTTCTGCTCCGTGCGTTCCTCCGGCGTGAGTTTGCGCTCGCGGGATATATCCTCGAGGGCCTTATATACGTCGACGAATCTCGCTGTTTCGTAGAGGATAGCCCTGGAGGCGTCGGCCCGTGCCCGCATCATGGCGACCATTTCGTATACGGCGGGGAACTCGATGATGGCCCGTCCGAACTGCTTGCGCTCCCGTGCGTACTTCCATCCTTCCCAGTAGGCCGCTTCACAGAGTCCGACAGCCTGCGCCATGATTCCGAGCCGCGCTCCGTTCATGAGGGCCATTACGTACTTGATGAGGCCCAGCCTCCGTTCGCCGCAGAGCTCAGCTTTAGCGTTGCGGAATACAAGTTCGCAGGTGGGAGAGCCTTTGATGCCGAGCTTGTTCTCAATTCGGCGAACGGTGACCCCTCCGTTGCGTTTGTCGTAGATAAACATGGAGAGGCCGCGTCCATCTTTGGTTCCTTCCTCCGATCGTGCGAGCACGAGGTGTATATCCGAGTCTCCGTTGGTGATGAATCGCTTCACGCCGTTGAGCCTCCAGGATCCGTCGGCATCATCGAGAGTGGCCTTGAGCATTACAGCCTGGAGATCCGATCCGGCATCAGGCTCGGTGAGGTCCATCGACATTGTTTCGCCGTTGCATACTCTGGGGATGTACCGTGCATGCTGATCGGCATTGCCAAACTCGTAGAGAGTCTCGGCGCAATCCTGCAGCCCCCAGATGTTCTCGAATCCGGCATCAGCCCTCGAAACCATATCGGCAGCCATTATATAAGGTACGACGGGGAAATTAAGTCCGTTATATCGCCGCGGCATGGCCATTCCCATCAATCCGGCCTTGCGTATAGCGTCGAGGTTGATCTGAGTGCCGGAGGCGTAGGTTACATGTCCGTTGGCCAGCGTAGGGCCATCGTGATCAACGCTCTCGGCATTTGGTGCGATAATCTCGGCGCAAATTTCTCCGACGGTTTCGAGTACCCTGTCGTAGCTGTCCATAGCATCGTCGAAGTCGACAGGAGCGTAGTCGTATGCATCACGGTCGGCGAAATTGCGTTCCTTCAGTTCAACGATGCGCCTCATCAGCGGATGTTGCAGATGATACTTGTAGTGCGGAGTATCTAAATAATAGTTTGCCATAGCTCTTACTTGGTATTCTTCTTATAATATTTAATCATTTTGGGAAGTACGTCTTCCACCGTACCGGCGATTATATAATCGGCGATCGCATTGATAGGCGCGGCGGGGTCATTGTTCACCGATATGATGATCGAGCTCTCCTGCATTCCGGCAACGTGCTGGATTTGTCCCGATATACCGCAAGCGATGTAGAGCTTAGGTCGGACGGTGATGCCCGTCTGTCCGATCTGCCTTTCATGCTCGGCAAAGCCAGCATCCACCGCAGCGCGCGATGCTCCGACTTCGCCTCCAATCACAGCCGCAAGCTCATGCAGTAGCCTAAAGTTATCCTTCGAGCCTACTCCATAGCCGCCGGCAACAATCACAGGCGATCCCTTTATGTTGATCTTGCTCTGCTCAATATGGCGTTCGATTATGCTCACGACGAAGTCGCTTTCGCTAACATATCGCTCAACTTCATACAGTCGGGTCTCCCCCTTATAGCCGGCATCGAATATCTCCCGCTTCATCACTCCCTCGCGCACGGTGGCCATTTGAGGGCGGCAATCGGGGTTGATAATCGTCGCTACAATATTGCCGCCGAAGGCAGGACGGATCTGGAGCAGTAGCCCCTTTTCGTCTATCTCCAGAGCCGTGCAGTCGGCCGTCAGCCCGCTTCCGAGAGCCGATGATACCCGCGGCCCCAGATCGCGGCCAATGCCCGTTGCTCCCATAAGCGCAACCTGCGGCTTCTCGTCCGAGAATAGCTTCACCAGTATAGCCGTGTGAGGCAGCGAGGCGTAAGGAGCCAGCCTGCTATCATCAAAGATGTGCAGCACATCCACGCCGAAGGGGAATACCTGAGCGGCAGCTCCGTCGAGCCCGTGCCCGATGACAACAGCCTCCAGCCGGCATCCCAGCGTCGTAGCCAGATGGCGGCCTTTGGTGAGGAGCTCCCGGCTAACGTCGGCAACAAGGCCGTCCTCGGTCTCGCAGTATACAAATAAATTGTTCATCCTATTGTATGGTTTAAGATTAGTTCCTTCATCAGTTCGTCGATATCGGCGTCGGCAGCCGAGAGAGCTTTGCTTTCTTTGGCGCGGAATACAACGTTCTCAATCTTTTTCACCTTAGTGGGCGAGCCCGACAGGCCGCAGAGGGCAGTGTTTGCCTCAACGCCGGCGGCGCTCCATTCGGCGATGGTCAGATATAGCCTGGAGTCAGCCAGATAATCGTAGGCAGCGGGAGCGGTCTTCCGTTCGGAGGCCGTGCGAGCATGCTTGTACTTCTGGAGGAGGCGGGCGTTTCGCGGACGGCAGGCCGGCGCGCTTCCATTCACCGTAACTAAGGCGGGAAGGGCGGTCTGCACGGTTTCCACTCCACGTTCCAGGCGGCGCCTCACTTCGATCGTTCCGCTTCCGATGCAGCGGATATTCTCGGCGTAGGTGACTTGCGGTATGCCCAGCTTCTCGGCCACCTGGGGGCCCACCTGAGCCGTATCGCCGTCAATAGCCTGTCGTCCGCAGATCACTATATCGTAATCCTTGATCTTGCGGATGGCCATCGAGAGAGCATACGAGGTTGCAAGCGTATCTGCTCCGGCGAAGGCCCGATCGGTAAGCAGATAGCCTCCATCGGCTCCGCGGAACAAGCCTTCGCGGATGATTTCGGCAGCGCGGGCCGGCCCCATGGTGAGCAGCGTAACCGTTGAGCCCGGATTCTCATCCTTCAGGCGCAGAGCCTGCTCCAAAGCGTTCAAGTCCTCCGGATTGAAGATGGCCGGCAGGGCGGCGCGGTTCACCGTTCCATCCTCCTTCATCGCATCCTTTCCCACATTGCGCGTATCCGGAACCTGCTTGGCTAATACAATAATATTTAAACTCATATTCTAAAAATTTGTTTGTTAAATCGGTCGCAAAAGTAGTCAAACATTCCCGAACTCCAAGAACCCGCGTCATTGCTCGCTTGTAGAGGGATTGGCATGAAAAAGGCCGCCGAACAAATGCGTCCGACGGCCTAGGTTTGGTTCTATATTAACTATCTGTTGATCCTTATTTCACAAGGACTTTTACTGTTCTATTGCCAGATACAACAATCAGCGTTCCGCGAACATTAAGCGGTATGTAGGCCTCGGAGGCTGTTTGTTTTCCTTTATATATAAGCTGACCAAGAGTACCGTATAGCCTCAAGTCTTCGCCAGGAGTAAGCCCGCTTATCACAAGCATACCACCGTTGGACACAGCCTTCAGCGCAGCCTTGGCAACCATTTCATTGCCCGTAGTAACAAACCTTGTGGCAACAATAGTACCATGGATGAAGGATACCTGTACGGAATGATTGCCCTTCGAGAAGATAGCCGAGAAGGTAACCGCTCCATGCGTACCGTTAACGTTATCCGCCGTGCCTGCAATAGCTGTCTCGAACTGGGAGAAGCTGATGTTGCTCACCGATACGTACAAGTTCAGCGCGTTGAACTGCTGGCGGAAGTACTCTTCCAGCCATGCGCGCGTCTCGGCCTCAGTATTCGCAGCAGCTTGCGGGATCTGGATAGTGGTAAACTGTACCAGATCTATCGCAGCGTAAATATCCGAAAGGTCGGGATCAGGCGTCGGGTCTGTTGGGGGAGCTGGAGTAGTTGGGATATTCTCCCAAATAGCATAGAGTGTGAGCGCCGAGCCTGGCATAGTCACAGTCGCGCCGGCAGCGTATGCCGTGCCGGAGCCGTTCGCTGCCGTATTCCATCGCTTGAACTGCTTACCGATCGGAGCCGTTAGGCCTGCCGATGCTGCCGCCGTGAAAGTCTCGTTCTCTACCTTGTCCGTTTCGGTTGGCAAAGTACCTGAGCCGCCGTTCAGGTCGTAGGTTACGGTATAGATATTCTCCCAAATGGCATAGAGCGTGAGCGCAGCATTTGGCATTGTCACGTCCTCGCCTGGAGCGTATGCCGTACCGTTACCGTCAGCCTGCGTGTTCCATTCCTTAAACTGCTGAGTAGCGCTCGGTGCGGTTAGGCCTGTCGCATCCGCCGCAGTGAAGACCTCGCCCGCCACTTTGTCCGTTTCGGTAGGCAAAGTACCTGAGCCGCCGTTCGGGTCGTAGGTTACGGTATAGAGATTCTCCCAAATGGCGTAGAGCGTGAGCGCAGCGCCAGGACTTGGCATGGTCACTTGATCGCCGGGAGCGTATACCGTGCCGGAAGCGTCAGTCTGCGTGTTCCATTCCTTAAACTGCTGAGTAGCGCTCGGTGCGGTTAGGCCTGTCGCATCCGCCACAGTGAAGTCCTCGTCCTCCGCCTTGTCCGTTTCGGTAGGCGCAGTGCCTGAGCCGCCGTTCGGGTCGTAGGTTACGGCAAAGACTTGCTCGAAGTTGGCCGTTACCGTTACTGCGACTGGCGGCATGGTGAAGTTGGCGCTTGCTGCGTCGGCATCATCGAAGCTTCCGTTTGGCGCCGTCCATTCCACAAACCGATAGCCGGTGTTAGCCGTAGCCGTCAAAGAGATGGTTGCGCCCTGACCGTAGGGGCTGGTGTTTGTGTTATCGACTGCTGTACCGCCTGCGCTTGGATCTGCTACTACCGTAAGCGCGAATACAGCCCCGGTTTGCGCGAAGGTATAAGTCACCGTAATCGTACCGTCAACGTTGAGCGTTACACTTGCATCTTGCACATTAATTTTCGCGGTCGTTCCAGCTGTGAATGAGAAATTGGTCTGCGGCGTTAGCGTTACCGATGCAGTGTAGGCTACGTTGTTCGCAAAATTGCCGCTCCATGATCCATCGAGTGCGTCGCTCCATGTAACTCCGCTGCAGGTATAGTTTGATCCGGCGGCTGGGGCTGATACATCAGGGGTTCCGCCTGCTGTCGGCGTCGTTACGGTGATTGCAACGTATGCTATAGCCCCAACCGGGGTAGCTGTCGCTTCACTCGCTGCCCCACCCTTGATGTTTCTATTCACCGCACGGACTAAGAAGTAGTACAGATAGCCGTTGTCCAGACCGGGAACAGTATAAGTCACGTCCGCTCCGTCGTCGGTGACGCTAATAGTCGCCCAGTTGGTTGGGGCGGTAGCTTTGCCGTAGGCAAGCTCATACGTGATGTTGGTGCTGGCATGCGAGGGCCACGTGAGCGTCACATCCCCGCTGCCTGGGCCTGCGGTAGCTGTCAGGGTGGAAGGAGCTGCTGGTACTAAAAGGTGATCCGGCATGGGTACGTCTACGCCGCCTAAGCCAGGGAGATTGCCGCTGGCAGGTGTAGTCCAGCCGCCGCCGGCTACAAATTTGCCGTTATGCCAAGTGTTGTCGGCATTGATGGCAGCGGCGGTACAGTCTTTCCCGTTTTTGTTAGTGGCAACGTTACTGCTGACAGTCGAGTTGTTAAGTGGCATCTCTGCCCAGGCGAAATTGCCGCTAAGGGTACCGCCGCCAGGCACTACACGGGCATAGTTTGCGCCGGTTGCCGTTACGGACTCATTCAGGGCAGCGCAATTGTTAATGTTGCCGACATTTGCTCCACCTCCCGACACACCACCAACATAATTGTTACCTGATACTGCGCCGGTGGCATAACATCTCGTAATTGTGTTGGTTACGTTATTATTCTCAGAACCACCCGCTACGCCTCCTACATATCTGCCGCCCTTTACAGTGCCGGTTGAGTAACTGTTATTAAGATTGCTATTCGAGTTGTAAAGTGAGCCGACCACACCGCCGGCATAATCGCCGGTGCCGGTTACAGTGCCGGTGAAATAGCATTTTGTAGCAGTGCCGCCTAATGCTCCCACTACGCCGCCTATATTCTTAACGCCGGATACTGTGGCGTCGGAGGAGCAGTTGGAGACTGTGGATGCAGCAGGAGACGACCCGAAGTATACATGGCCCACTACGCCTCCGACACCTTGATTGCCGCTGACACTTCCTGAGACGGAGCAGTTATCAACTGTTCCGCCTTGAATATGGCCCGCCACGCCGCCAACATGACCAGCTGCTGTACTGTTGACGTTCACACTTGTCAGCACGAGGTTCATTACTTTGCCGCCGGCGCCAATATAACCGAACAATCCGAGCTTACCTACATTGGAGCTAGTGCTAATAGTGAGCCCGCTAATAACGTGGCCGCTAGTACGGTCGCCATCGAAAATACCCCTAAATGGCTCGTTATTGGTTTCGCTAAAGCTGTATCCAATGGGCGTCCAGTCGTTGTTGGACGAGATGTCAATGGAGGCTGTCAGTTTAAAGTATTTGCCGGCATAATGGTTGCCACCTTTAACAGCCGTAGCCAGAGTTTCGAGGTCGGATATGGAGCTAATAAGATAAGGGCTACCTGATGATCCACTGCCCCCCGAATACGTTTGCGCCGAGCTATGCTGCGGCGCCCATGCCGCCAAGAAGATGGCGGCCAAAAAACAAAGTAGTGTGCGATTCATTTTTCTGTTAATTTAAAAAAGTTAATAAAAAATATAAGTTGTAACGAAAGAAAAAGTACAAGTGTTACCGTTTATATAGTGTGCTTGTTTTTGCAAGGGAGTTACCCCCATTGCCGGTAATTTGTCGTCTTTAGCAAGAGGGCGACCCCCCTTTGTTAGTAGCTTGTCTGTTTGTAGAGACGCAAGATTTTGCGTCTCTACGGCTGCGTTGACGGCGCTGCCTGTTTGTTTTTCCTGTCTGTACGGCGGCAATCCCTATTCCCCTGCTGCCGGAGGATTCAGATCCTCGGGATTGATGGGTGGCACGGTCGTGTCCGGAGCCTGCGGGGGAGTATCCGGAGCCGGAGGATTGGTCGTGTCCGGAGCCTGCGGGGGAGTGTTTGGAGCCGGAGGATTGGTCGTGTCCGGAGCTTGTGGGGGAGTGTTCGGAGCCGGAGGGTTGGTCGTATCCGGAGCTTGAGTCTCCTCGTCCTTTTTTCCGTCCTCTTTTTTCTTTGATTTCAGGTGACGGTCGAGGATGATGGTGAATTGGGCAATCTCGGCATTGATTATGTCCAGCACCTCTTGGAGGTCGGCAAGGGCAGCGGGGTCGGTTTCCGTCACGAACATACCTTCAACTCCGGTGGTGAATACGTTAAAGACGCTAACGACATTCTCGCGCAGCTGGCCCGTGGAGCCGCTTTGCTGGTGAGCGTATCGAGCGTCGTAGCGCGTTTCGTAGTGAGTTTGAAACTCATCATTCTTTGCCTTTAGCTGCCCAACGTATATGGCTATACCCAGGTTGGCAATATGCGCCGCATTTTCCGGACGTTCCAGGTCCTGAATGAAATTGGTAATCATAGCCGTTTCAGCCTCGTATTCCATCTTTCCCGCCTCCGCGAAATTCTTGACGTAGTTATAAATGAACTCAGCCGAAGCCTTGACTGCCGGATCGACAGCATGCTTCATCAAGTTTTTCACTGCGGAAAAAATTATAGTCAACAAGCCGTCGCGCTCCGTGTCGAGCCTTTCGAGCAAGAGCGTTTCCGGCGACGCAGCCGCCCACTTAAAACTGTTATCGAGGTTCAAAACCTCCTTCTTAAGGGCATTCCAAAGGGCCACCAGGCGCACCACCTTCTCCACCTTGCCCGTCAAACGAGCAATCAGCCTGAAAAAGAACTGAACGAACTGAGCATTGATTAGGTTGCTCAACAACCTTCCATAAGCTTTAATTTTCTTCATTGTGTAGTAGCATTTGATTATAACTTATTAATATATATAGCATATCCAATTGAAAGGGAGTAATGTTCTCCAGCCTCTGAAGGCATTCCAACGCCGTTGTAAGCCATGCCGAAGATTTTCCGGAAGCATTCCAACGCCGTTGGAAGCCATGCCGAAGATTTTCCGAAGCATTCCAACGCCGTTGGAAGTCTTGCCAAAGATTTTCCAAAGTATTCCAACGCCGTTGGAAGTCTTGCCGGAGATTTTCCGAAGCATTCCAACGCCGTTGGAAGTCTTACGGGAGATTTGCAGGAAGACTTCCAACACGCGGGAAAGCGAATTGAAAAACAGCTGATAAAGGAGATGAAGCGAAAAAAATAGCCCTCCGAAATATATCCGGAAGGCTATGTATTGTATGGGGAAAATACCAACGAAAAAAGGAGCAAACTTTACATATTTTACAGGGGGGTTAAATATGACGAGAGAAATGTAGAGTCAGCTACGACGTGGCTAACTATTCTATCTTTTCGTATGGTATTAAAAACTTGCATGTGTGTCGGTCGAATTATTAATGGCTGCAAATATAATGAATCTTTGGAACAACCAAATTTTTTAGGAGAAATTTTGAATATTTTTTTTGCTATCCATTTCGAAGGCCCGAATTGTGATTCGTGTGCTATAAATTTCAGCGCCTTAATAGAGCGCCTGGTTGCAAATCGGGGGTGTCATGTTGTCCGGCATTTGATATTGTTTTTTAGCCATGATTTAAGTGATTTATTGTTTGAAGCAAAGATATGCGTTTTGAGCTATAAGTCATGGGATCAATCAAAACCTCATCCATACAAAACCAATTATCTTTTTATCTTTGCCCGCATTGCATCCAACTTAAATATTTTTGATTGATGAAAAAACTATATCCCTTCTTACTTCTTATATTATGCTATGCCGCCGGAATTTCGTCGTGCAGGAAGGAAGTCGCCGAGCCCAACATGAGGCTATGGTACGACAAGCCGGCTACGAAATGGGTGGAAGCTCTCCCCGTTGGCAACGGCTCGACGGGAGCTATGATCTTCGGACGAACTGCCGAGGAAATCCTGCAGCTGAACGAAGAAACCATCTGGGCCGGACAGCCTAACAACAATGCTAATCCGAACGCCCTCCTGGCTCTACCCATCATCCGCGATCTGCTCTTCGAAGGCAAATTCGCCGAGGCGCAGGAGATGGCCACCCAGAAAGTGATGTCGAACACTAATCACGGCATGGCATACCAGCCGGCCGGCAATCTGAAGCTGACCTTTCCCGGGCATGAAACGGTTCAGAACTATTACCGCGACCTTGATATCGCATCGGCCGTGGCCTCGGTGAAGTATTCCGTTGGCGGAGTCGATTACCGGCGGGAGATATTCGCATCGCTGCCCGAACAGGTCATAGTCGTTCGGCTCACTGCTTCGCAGAAGGGGAAAATCAGCTTCAAAGCTACCTTCGACAGCCCTCAGCAAGCCGAAGTATCTACGCTGGGCGATTTGCTTTTCTTGCGAGGAAGGGCGGGAAGTATGGAGGGATTGGAAGGAAAAGTGGAATTTGCGGCTCTGCTTAGGGTCATACGTGAAAACGGAAGCGTTATGGCCGATACGACCTGCCTAAGCATCGATGGAGCCGACTCTGTTACATTAATTATATCCATAGCCACAAACTTTGTGGACTGCCAAACCCTCGCTATCATACAAAACGACGTTGCGGGCGACAGGCTCGTAAGCGCCGCCGGCAAGTCTTACAATGTTCTCAAAGCCGAGCACGTTGCCGCTTACCAAAAGCAGTTCGACCGCGTGAAGCTTAAGCTCGGCACAACTGAGGCGGTGGAGAAACCAACCAACCTGCGCGTCCTCGACTTCGCTAAAGGAAACGATCCGCAGCTCGTGGAGCTCTACTTCCAGTTCGGACGCTACCTGCTCATCTCAAGTTCGCAACCGGGAGGGCAGCCGGCCAACCTGCAAGGCATCTGGAACGACCTCATGGCTCCTCCATGGGACAGCAAATACACCACCAACATCAACGTTGAGATGAACTACTGGCCCGCCGAAGTATGCAACCTGGCCGAGCTGCAGGAGCCCTTCATACGGATGGCTAAAGAGGTCGCTCAGTCGGGCTCGGCTACGGCAAAGATTATGTACGGCGCCGAAGGATGGGTGATGCATCACAATACCGACCTCTGGCGCGTCACCGGAGGCATTGACAAAGCAGCCTCGGGCATGTGGCCCATGGGAGGCGCATGGTTCTGCCGGCATCTGTGGGAGAGATACCTCTTCTCCGGCAACAAAGATGACCTGGCCGATGTGTATCCGGTCATGAAGGGCGCGGCTCAGTTCTTCGTCGACTTCCTGATCGAGGAGCCCACCGAGGGCTATCTGGTTGTATCGCCTTCCAACTCGCCCGAAAATGCATTCATAAAGGATGGCTACATTACGAATACCTACGGCGTAACGATGGACAATCAGCTGCTGTTCGAACTCTTCGGCAATGTTGCTGCTGCGGCGGCCATTCTGGGTACCGACTGGGCCTTTGCCGACACTTTGCTGCA
>JAITHO010000179.1 GCA_031279915.1 Tannerellaceae bacterium | reverse complement strand
ATTGTGGAGCTCTACAAAAATCATGATCTGCTCGGTTGCGAGCCTAATGATGACAAATCCGGCTTAAACGCGTTTGCCTCAATTTCAGCCTTCTCGCTCCCCTCTTTTTTGTTATATTTGCCTTATGAAAACTTATTCAATGCACATATTTTCAAGGACTCAGACAATCATTTTTTTGCTGTGGATTCCGCTTCTGATTTCGGCCGCTTTACCTCTGCCGAGGGATACGGTTTATGTTTTACCGGAGGACAAGGCAGTTTTCAACAATTATCTCACAGCAATGCAGGGTAAAGAGAGCTTGCCCTTCGATTCCATCATTATGCATACGGCGCGTTTCTTTATCGGCACGCCTTACGTTGGCGGAACTCTGGAGATTGAGCCCGAAGGGCTTGCGATAAATCTGCGCGAATTAGACTGCTTTACATTTGTTGAAACAGTTATTTCTTTATCGCGAATGTTTGCATCAGGCGATAAAAGCTGGGAACGTTTTTGCGATGAACTTCGCACGCTTCGGTACCGAGCCGGAAAAATTAGCGGTTACCTTGACAGGTTGCACTACACTTCGGACTGGATGTATGAAAACGATCGCAGGGGAATTGTTCGATCGCTCAATGCAGATAATTTCGGAGCAAAGCCTTATCGTTTTAACCTCAGCTTCATGTCGACCCATCCCGGAAGTTATAAACAACTTGGGGCAGATTCAATGCTGATCCGGAATATAAAACGCATAGAGCGCACAATAAGCAGCAGGAAATCTTATGCATATGTCCCAGAAAATGAAATCATATCTCTCTCCCCAAGGCTTCATAATGGAGATGTGGTGGGATTTTTGACGACGATAAAAGGCTTAGACATTTCGCACGTAGGAATAGTTAGCCGCGCCGAAGATGGGAGTTTGGCTTTTATACATGCGTCGCAAACTGCGGGGAAGGTGATTTTGAATCCGGAAACTATATTTCAATATGTTACGCAACGCAAAAGTTGCAACGGCCTAATCCTTGTTCGACCTTTATCGCCGGAAATTATCCTCAGCGCAAGGCAAATGCAAACCGAAGGCCCAGGTTCCGGTAGCTCAGCTTGGAGAAGCTTGCAAATAAAGCTATGTCGAAAATATGATTCCCTATCCCGTATCCTACTTCGGAATAAACAGGCAAGGCCGGAGTATGTAACTGACTAAAATATAGTCGCTCTACGAATACGAATCGCGAAGCTTTTTTGCTCAGTCGCGAAAACAGCATGAAGGGGCTTTCATACATCAAATGCGCTTGAACATATCTATCGGAGGCATAAAACCATTCTCGTTCCAGAAGATTAAATACTCCTCCGATTTGGTCATTCCATGTGTCGGGGAAGTTACTGCGTGCAAAATATCTGAAATCTGCAAAGTATGAGGACTGTTTTGAGGAATACATTCCGGCGCTTACATGGTAGTTGATTTTTTGGAGCAAGCCAACTGGAATACTCTGATGTACATCGGCCTCAATTCGCTCATAATTTCCGACACTTCCCCAAACGCCCGGAAAAGCTTTGGCAAATTCAATGGAGAAGGTTGGGTAATTGGAGTATAAATAAATCTTTCTCCGTTTGTCAAATCTGTAATAACTGTGCGGAGTGTATGAAAAACCAAGGGTTATTTTGAAGTCGTTGTAATCCTTATTGATAATTTCCATCACGGCGTCGCCAACTCCAATGTCAAACCGTCGTCTGATGGGAGTGCGATATTCGTAAACGGCTTCTGTTGATAGCCGGAATCCATTGAAGAGCTCTATGTGATGCTTCGCTTCTCCATAATATCTGTGAAAATATTGCAGCTTAATGTCTTCAACGAGCGAGGTATCTGCAATCTGATTTACAATATCCTTCATCATTCCTGTTGAATAACTCTGGTTGCTGTTGCCTACGGACAAGGTAATTGCTCCCATTTTTTCGGGCGAATATTCAAAGATGCCCACTCCCCGCAGGAAAACTTCCTTGCGACGAGTTGCAAATCCGGCGTCGGGGATGAAGGTCAGCATCCGTTGGTTTGGATATTCTTTCCTGATTCTTAGTCTTTGGCGAAACATGATTCCGTTTGTGCGCGAATATCCAAGTTGAGAAGGATTTAGTATGCCATAGTATCGGATGTAAGTATTTTTATAATCGGCATTTATATCGCTTACGATCAGCTCTGCAAACTTCAGATAGGGATTGCCCGGAAGGGAGTCGACCGGAGCTTTTGTTCGTTCGGATTCTTTCTGTTGCGAATCTTCGTACAGCTTGTTTTCCTCGTAGCTAAGGGGTTCGCTCCGAACATTGTTCCAAAATTGCCTGTCTTTTATAATGGGTACTGATTCGGCTGTTGGGGTATAATACTGCGTAAGATCATACGATTCTGTTTGTGGAGTATTCAAATATAACTGATCCCAACCCCGCAATACTGATTTATATGTATATTTTGAAAGATAAGAACTGTAAACAACATTCCCCAGCATGGAATATTTCAGCGATAATGTTGCTGTGGAAGGCAGGTTGAAATGTTCGAAATCGTTCCCGAAGCTCATCTCCAAGTCGAAGTCCGAGAAATCGTAATGCCCTCTCAAGTTAATCTTTGCAATGGTCCAACTACTGTCGGCCACGTGCATCGTTCCGCTTGCAAGCTTCGGACTTGCATGTTTGGGAATAAAGTTCACGACGAAGGTGCGCTGCCCGTTGCTTCCAACAATCACAGAGTCTACGCTGTATTCGTAATATTTAAAAGCTTGCTGCATAACAGGCATCAGGATAGCATTGTCAAAAGCCGTGGGAGCATATACATTTAGATTGAGGAAGCTAATTATCTCCCGTTGCTTCTGTCGATTCGGAATACTGCTTCCGTTGAGCGCCTGGTAATCGTGATAGAACGAATTAGGAGCTTCGAATCTCGACAAGCTTAACATCTCAAAAACCATATCGCCCTCTCTCCTGTTTACGGGAAATAAATTGTGGGCAAATCGAATCAGATAGTTGCTTTTTTCAATCTTCATACGCCCCTTAATGTATACTTCGGCCTCGTAGTTTTTCAGAATATTGCGATACTTCACGCCGTTTATTGCCACAAGATGCATGATCGAATCCGCTTCGCCCGGCCTCGACCTATTGTTGCTCCAAGCATGCCTCGGCAGCAACAGCGCCATCAACAATATTACTGTGAGAGTTCTCAAAATTCAGATATGCTATATCCAAAAATATGCTAATAGCTTCTCTTTTCCGCGGCCTGAACGCTTGTAACGCCCTTCGTCCTCCAGGTATAATAGCCGGCAACAGCTAATATCACATAGCAGAAGTACAGAACCATTGTGGGATAAAGTCCGGCGCTGTAATATAAGTAAATGGCAATGCTGTCGGCAACGATCCACAGCAGCCAATGCTCGATAATCTTATGGGCCAGCATCCAGGTTGCAACAAATCCCGCGGCTGTGGTAAAGGCATCGCCAATCGGAAATTGCGAATCGGTGTGGCGGCTCAGCACATAATAAGCTCCCAGAGCCGTTAGTAGAATAATTGGGGCGAGCAAGGCGGCAAGCTTTGCGCTAAGATGTTTGTAAACAATTATCCCAGATTCTTGCGGAGCATTCCGGTAACGCCACATCCAAAAACCGTACACACTCGCAACAACGTAGTACATCTGCAGGCTCATGTTGGCATAAAATGCGCTTGAAAAGAAGATCCATACATAGAATAATGCACTCACGAAGCCAACAATCCACATCCATGGATGCTGTTTCACCTGAAGCAAAACGTAAAACAATGCTACCGCCGCTCCGATTATTTCAATTATATCCATATCATACATTTATAATATAGGCGAAGATCGCCTCAAAACTAAACTGAACTAAATCAAAAAAAATCCCACCCCGAAAAAACATTCCAACCGACTTTCGGCCCGAACATTTTCCCTTGATGGGAAATTACACGTTTTATTTATATATAAAGATTACAATTTATTGGCCGATCCAAGCACATTCTCAATCTTATGCTTGTACAGCTTTTTGGCATTATCGCGAGCCGGACCCAGATACTTACGCGGATCGAACTCGCCTGGCTTTTGGGCAAAGACTTCGCGCACGGCCGCCGTCATTGCCAAACGGCTGTCGGAGTCGATATTAATCTTGCACACTGCTGAGGTTGCCGCCCGGCGCAATTGTTCCTCGGGAATACCTATGGCGTCTTTCAGAGCTCCACCATATTTGTTGATAGTTTCAACCTCTTTTTGAGGTACCGACGACGCTCCATGTAAAACGATTGGGAAGCCCGGAATCCGGCGTTCAATCTCTTCCAAGATGTCGAAGCGCAGTGGAGGAGGCACCAGATTGCCGTTCTCATCGCGAGTGCATTGGGCGGGAGTGAACTTGTTGGCGCCATGCGACGTGCCTATCGAGATTGCAAGCGAGTCGCAACCTGTTCGGGTAACGAAGTCAACAACGTCGTCGGGCTCCGTGTAAGTGTGATGCTCAGCGCTAACTTCATCTTCCACGCCGGCCAAAACGCCCAGCTCGGCCTCCACCGTTACCCCAAACTTATGCGCATATTCAACGACCTTCTGCGTGAGAGCTATATTTTCATCATACGAAAGGTGCGACCCGTCAATCATCACCGACGAGAATCCTGTATCCACACAGCTCTTACAGAGCTCGAACGTGTCGCCATGATCGAGGTGGAGCACGATTTGCGGAGCCTCGCAGCCGAGTTCCTTGGCGTATGCAACGGCGCCTTCGGCCAGGTAGCGCAAAAGCGTTTGGTTGGCATACTTGCGGGCGCCGCTCGACACCTGAAGGATGACAGGTGATTTGGTTTCCACGGCTGCTTGAATGATGGCTTGGAGTTGTTCGAGATTGTTGAAATTAAATGCCGGTATTGCATATTTGCCGGCCATTGCTTTGGCAAACATTTCTGTTGTGCTTACCAGTCCTAAATCTTTGTAATTTACCATAATCGATTATGTATTTCGTGAATAACTTTTTAAAGTCCACAAATATAAGAAATATTTCCTCCCTACGAAGTCTTGCCCTAAACGAAGTTTGCCCTGAATGAATTATCTTTACCGCAAAGCTTAAATACAGAATATGAGCAGACAGTCCAAAAGCATTACATTTTATACATTAATCGTTCTCCTGTTTGCCACTGTTATGTCGCTGATTATTCATTTAAGGGAGGAATCTGCGGCTGGAGGGAACGAGGCCTGGTGGAATCTGTTTACCGGAACGCCTGCCGGAGGTTTTGATACATTTTTCATCCACCTAAAGCTCGAAATGGAGTCTACTATCGGATTGCTGCTATTGCAAATCATTGTCATTTTGATTGCTTGCAGAATATTCGGATGGCTCTTCCTGAAGTTAGGGCAACCAACTGTTATTGGCGAAATCCTTGCAGGTATTGTGCTGGGGCCTTCCATTCTTGGCAGCATTGCTCCTGAGTTTTCGCAGTTTCTGTTCAAAGAAGAGACGCTTGACAATATTAATATGATAAGCGCATTCGGATTGATTCTGTTTATGTTTGCCATCGGAATGGAATTAGACATAAGGGAAGTAAGGAAAAAGTTGAAGGAAACCATTCTTATCAGTCATACCAGCACAATAGTTCCGTTTATTATCGGTGCGATTATTGCATACTTTGCTTACGATAAATATGCCGATGCCGACACTCCTTTTCTCCCATTTGCCCTCTTTATCGGCATTTCAATGAGCATAACGGCCTTTCCTGTTTTGGCCCGGATCATTCAGGAGAAAAAACTCACAAAGTCGCACCTGGGAATGTTAACTCTTGCATGCGCGGCTAATGGCGACATGACGGCCTGGTGCCTGTTGGCTCTGGTTGTGGCAGTGGCGCAGGCTGGAAGCGTTGTGAGCGCAATTTTTACTATCGCTTTTGCGTGCATATATCTGTTGATAATGTTCTTTCCGATTAGGAAATTCCTCAAAAAGGTGGGGAAGTATTACAACGACGAGGAGGTTATGGACAAATGGATGGTTGCCCTGATGTTCTTGATTCTTACGTGTTCGGCCTACTTAACCCAAATTCTTGGGCTGCATTCGTTGTTTGGAGCCTTCATTGCGGGTGTGGTGATGCCGGAACAATTAAAATTCAGGAGGATCATGACCGACAAAGTTGAGGATGTTGCTTTGTCTTTATTTCTCCCGCTTTTCTTTGTGTCAACCGGACTGCGAACTGAGATCGCCTTGCTTAATACGACAGAAATGTGGGTGATGTGTGGTATTATAATCTTTGGAGCTATTGTTGGAAAGCTTGGCGGAACTTATGTGGCGGCACGGATCGCTGGCGAGGATGTGCGAAATAGTCTTTACATCGGGGCGCTGATGAATACTCGCGGACTGATGGAATTGGTTGTCTTAACTATCGGTTATGAGATGCAGATTCTCTCGCCGCCCATCTTCGTTATGCTGGTTATTATGACGCTTGTGACGACTTTTATGACCGGGCCGCTCACGGCTTTGATTAAGTTTTGTTTCAGAAAACAGGATAGATTACAAAAGGAGAAGCTGATGATGCAAACCGACAGCGCCTTCCATCTGTTGCTCTCTTTGGGGAAAATTGAAAGCGGGCAGATGCTGCTCGACCTGGCGCACATGCTCTTTAACGGAGGTCGAAAAAAACTGAAGATTACGGCCCTGCATCTCACTATCGGCGTCGATGTAAATCCGCTTGAGGCGGATAATTTTGAGAACACAAGCTTCGGGCCTTTGGTTTACGGAGCGCAAAAGCTCGGAATACCAATCGAAACGAGATATGCCGTGAGCAATGACGCCAAGCAGGATATCGTAAATGTTGTGAACGATGAGAAGTTCAATTTCCTCCTTGTCGGAGCCGGCGCAACTCTCACCGAACCAACGGATGACAAGAAAGCCCTAAGGCTTACGGGAGGGTTCCGAAAATACTCGCAGCGCTTGCGAACAACCTCGGAAGCAATTTTATATCCCGGAGGATTATTGCAGGATAAAACCAAATTCTTTTGTGAGAATGCTAGCTGCCCCGTGGGTATCTTCATCAATCATAATTTCGTAAAAGCTACAAATATTCTTATACTGATCACCTCGCAAACCGACCTGTTTCTCCTCGATTATGCCCAAACAATTCTGAGATCAACGCAGTGCGCTTTCAGCCTTAAAGGGCTTCAACCGATGACTGCTAGCGAATGGCAGGATTCGCTGCCGATCATTACTGAACGCATGCCGGCTTCTGCTCGTTCCAATTATCATGCCGACTTTTCAATACGCCTCTTCGACAGCTATAACTTTATGATGATAAGCTACCAGACATGGACTTCGCTCTCAGAACTGCCCGACTTGGAGCTCTCGCAACTCCCCTCAACCCTCATTCTTAGAAACTGAAATAGCCTGCGGAAACATTCTGCCGGATGGCAAATCGACGCGATCGGAGCTCCGACTGATTCCCCTGCCGTCAAATAATCCCTGATTTGTCATTAGGCTCAGCGCCGAGCCAAACGCCAACTCATGATTTTTGCAGAACTCCACCTACAGCGCCATTTTCTTAGCTTCATTTATAAATCCAAAATGTCCGTTAGCCGGTTTTTCCACCCAGTGGAAAGCTTGCCGCACTTTTTCCGGAGAGTTTCCACCCGGTGGAAAGCTTGCCGCACTTTTTCCGGAGAGTTTCCACTCGGTGGAAAGCTTGCCGCACTTTTTCCGGAAGGTTTCCACTCGGTGGAAAGCTTGCCGCACTTTTTCCGGAAGGTTTCCACCCGGTGGAAAGCTTGCCGAATTTCTACCGAAAGGGGTTACTCATAAGCCTGGATTTGTCATTGGCGCCTGCTGTATTTGTGCTTGGTGTGGGGGAAACTCCCTGCCTGATGCGGCTAATGCTCCGCAGATATAGATTTCACAAATTGTGGAGCTCCATAAAAATCATGATGTGATCAGTGGTGATCCTAATGACAAATCCGAAATAATCATTTGCCGTTATCTGTTAAAAGCATTTCAGATTTGCCTGACAAAATCTCCGCCTGCTACTCTTTGCTATCGGCTCGGAAGCGCATGCTATAAGCCCCCACCCTACTGCAATGCCCTTCAACTAAAAAGGGCGTCGCGCTTATTTGCGGTACGCCCCTTTCGGTTTCAATCTCTATACGCTGCGGCTCAAGCCTTCGTCACTTGGCGTAGGTCGAGATGTAGTAATACACGTCTTTCGAGGGATTACTCTCGATATGATACCTGTCGGAGGCAGTGATGCGGAAGGTATATCCTTGCTCTATATCCGTAGATATATCAAAGCGGGCTTCTTGCCGACGAAGGCCGGTGGCGATAATATTCGCCGGATTTTCGATATCGACCGACGAGCCCGGAGAGGCATAAACCGTGAACGATGTCACCTCCGTTCGTCCTGAAGCTGCCACATCCCAGGAGAGGCGAATCTGGCGGCCATCCATCCCCACCGTCAGATTAAAAGGCGCAGGCGGTTTCTCATCGCTCAGCCAAAAGAGCGGCGGAAGCAAAGCCGGATAACGGAAGTACCGGTTCTGAAGGCTATCGCGTATACCTTTTGCATTCCTGAATATCTGCGCGCCGCGGAAGAAGGCTATGCCGTCAACGTTGGATAAGCGCAGGTAGTTGATTTGCCGGGTTATCTCATCCGCCGTCCAATTATCCGGAGGCATCATGCGATAGGGAGCCAGGCCGGCAACTACGTAGCGATTGGCTTTATATATCATCCAATTCTTTACGAACGGATAGAAAAACATGTCCTTGAAGTACAGCATTGGCGCCACAAAATCGTGGATCTCATCATGCAGCCACTTCTGCGCATCTTGATAAACCGACAGACCCGTTTGTCCGGCATTGGGCACAATTTTTATACGGCTATACTTCCCAAGCGGCGAGCTGCTCACCTGCACCCAGGGCTTTTGGCTCTTCACCAGGCGATATATCCTCTCGATCGTTCGGGATATATTATCCTCGCGCCACTCGCGAATCGTTTTCGACTGACCGTAGCGCGAATATGTTGCGGCATCAGGGAAACCGTCGGCGTGGTCAGGGTAGCGTATGTAGTCGAAGTGTACGCCGTCGATGTCGTAGCCTGCAATCAGCTCCGCGACGAGCTCGTACAGATACTCGGATGTGCCAGGCAATCCGGGATCCATATACCATTCGCCGTTGTAGAGCTTGCAGAGGTCGGGGCGCTTTCGTACAGCCGATCCCCTGTTGCTCCTGACAGCGGCTGCGGTTCCCATCGGATAAGTGACTATCCAGGCATGGCACTCCAGGTTGCGCTTGTGACATTCGTTGATGGCAAAGGCCAGCGGATCGTAGCCCGGATTGCCTCCCAGCCTGCCGGTGAAGACACTGTTGAAGGGCTCTATAGCCGAGGGATAAATCACGTCGCCCCTGAGCCTCACTTGCAGGAAGACGGTATTGAAGTTGCAGCTCCTCAGCATGTCGAGTTTATCGCAAAGCTCCTGTTGCTGCAGCCTGCGGCTCGATTCGTTTGTAGCAGGGCGCGACGGCCAGTCCATACCATAAATCGTAGCAATCCAAACCGCCCGCATCTCCCGCTTGGGATAATCAACGGCTTGCAGATGCAAAGACAGGAGTAAGAACGCTAAAAGGGAAAGAAATCTCATGCGCTTATACGCTCAGCAGATAACGATCGGCCTCCATTGCGGCCTTACAGCCGGAGGCCGCTGCCGTTATGGCTTGACGATAGCGCGAGTCGGCTACATCTCCGGCAGCGAATACTCCGGGGAGCCCGGTTCGAGGGCTGTTGGGATCAGTGAGGATGTATCCGGCCTCGTCGGTGGCGAGCCATTCCCGAAAGATTCCGGAGTTAGGCGTATGGCCGATGGCCAGGAAGAATCCGTCGATGGCGATGCTAACTTCCTCCTCATCCGGCATGCCTTGACGCTTAAGCAGGCGAGCTCCTTCCAGAGCTTGCTCTCCGAAAAGGCCAACGGTATTATGCTCAAACAATATTTCTATCCGCGGATTATGGAATACCCTATCCTGCATCACCATTGAGGCCCGCAATTTATTTTTGCGCACTATCATATAAACTTTGGATGCAAGCGAGGCGAGGTATATGGCCTCTTCGCAAGCTGTATCTCCTCCGCCAACAACTGCAACGACCTTCTTGCGGTAGAAGAATCCATCGCAGGTGGCGCATGCCGATACGCCGCTGCCGGCATACTTCTGTTCGTCGGGCAGGCCTAAGTATTTGGCCGATGCTCCGGTTGCGATGATAAGGGTATCGGCCTCCATGCATATCTCTTCGTTTATAATTACGCGATAGGGCGACTGGGAGAGGTCGGCTCCGGTGGCTATTCCCGAGCGCAGATCGGCGCCGAGCCGGCTTGCCTGTTGCTTGAGGTTGTCCATTAACTGTACGCCCATGATAGGATCCGGATGTCCGGGGAAGTTCTCCACGTGGGTTGTGCTTGTAAGCTGTCCGCCCGGTTGCATTCCTTCGTAGAGCACGGGCGAAAGATTTGCGCGTGTGGCGTAGATGGCAGCGGTGTAGCCCGCCGGTCCGGAGCCTATGATAAGGCAGCGGACCCTTTCGTTCGTTCTTGTGTTCATGATTTAATTGTGTTTGGTGTGAATATGAGTTTCAACGTAGATCAATAATTTCGGCGTCGGGATAGTCTGCTTTTGGGAAGGAGAAAAAGCCCTCGGCGCGGGATAGACCCGTTTTCAGATTACTGATTCGTATGGCGCTGTAAGTTCCGTTCTTCATGTTTATTCGGATATAAGATGGGAGGCTATTTGCTTTGTCGATGTGCAATTCTATGGCGGAGATGTCTGACTTGCCGCTGGGAGTGAGCTCCAGGTGATGAACCATCCGTCCGCTCGTGCCTGTTGCTTCGCCTTTGTAGGCCGACCGGAAGCCCTTGCGGTAGTCGCGGATCAGAACGATAGGATTGGTCATCCGCAGATCGTCGCCTTCGGGAGAGCTGATGTTCACTTCGTTCGCATCCTGCAGGTATACCCATTGAGTGCGACCGTCGTACCAGGTCAGTATGCCCGGCGTTGAGAGGGCGAACTTTTCGCCCTGCATGTTGATGATGCCTTCGGCCGATTCGACGGTCGATCCGGCTTGCGTTCGTATGCTGAAGCTTGCCGATATGCCTTTGGCGTCCTGATAGGCCTTGGCCGATTTCTCAAGGATGGCGTCGGCCGATGTTTGCGACATGAGAGGAGCGGCGTGGAGCAAAATTGCGATATATATATAATGTATAGCTTTCATCTTATATGATTGTGATGTTTATTTTATAAAATTATCTTTGGGAGATAACCTTTTGAATAAAAGGCTTTAAGCGGTATTTTTCAGCGGTAGAGGTAACGATTTGGCAACCGTGCGTATTTCTGAGTTTTGCGCTGCATTTCCTCAAATAACTCGGTGCGAATATCGGTATTTTTATTCTATTTTCCTAAAAGTTGGAAGCATTTTTAATCGTCTGATTCATCTCGCTTACCTTCAATACGTTTCATTTCTTTGTCAAAGTCTGATTCAAACAGGCGGTCTTGAATAGGACGATATTTTTCAAATTCACTTTCAGCATGCTGTTTGGCAAGAGCTGCGGTAATTTTGCCTGCATTCTGCAATAAATCTCTCCCATTTGCCTGTAAAATTAAATCCAAATGCTTTGCCCAATCGGACATGGAGAGGGGGATATGCCGTTTTGCATATTCTTCGGCAAAATCCAAATAACCATTAACAATACGCCCAAGAGATTCCAATTCCGTTTCGGTGAGATAATTTTTAGCTATCACTACATCTGTTTTTATGATTTTCCCGCTTGGACTTTTCTCCCAAGAAGTCAATCCCATGTTTTCTTTGTTGTGGTTGGCTCGTGTGTAAATCAATTCGGCAGCGGTATGTTTATGTATCGCATAGTGCATTTTGTTTTGAACCTTTGCAAAAAACTCCTTGGTAGTGGCCGATTCTGGATTATAATCCATTGC
>JAITHO010000102.1 GCA_031279915.1 Tannerellaceae bacterium | reverse complement strand
AAGGTTATCGTCGATCCCTTCCGCTCCCTCAGCCGCTTGAAGCAGCTTGTAACGGGAAAGAAAACCAGGACGGATCATCCGCAGGTGATGAACGCCGCGGTAAGGCTCTACGCTGATGCGGCTAATGCCAAGACTAAGCTGGAGAATGGTTTCGATCTGACGGATTACGACAATCGCGCCCTGGCATTCGCCAAGGAATATTCGGATAAGCTGCTTGCCATCGACGTTAATCTCAACACTACCGAGATGCTCGACGTTGCCTGGAAGCTCTTTGCCGATTACTTCACGCCGGCAGAGGTTAACATCAAGCAGGAGCTGGTCGATAAATTCTGGAAAAGCTGATTCATGACGGATTGATCTATCCCCGCGCAGCCCTCGCCCAATGCATATCGGCGCCAGACTGCTAAGGGATAGCCTACAAATACATCTCAACAATGGCAATCAAGTTTCAGTATAATAAGACATCGCTCCAGGCCTTGGAGAAGCAACTAAAAATCCGCGAACGCTCCTTGCCCACCATTAAGAGCAAGGAAAGCGCTCTGCGCATGGAGGTGACTCGCAATAAAGATGAGGTGACGGAGCTGGAGAACCGATTGGAAAGGGAGATCCGCAGCTACGACAGCATAGTGGCCCTCTGGACTGAGTTCAGGCCCGACCTGGTGAGCGTGCTCGACGTATCGCTTTCGACCAAGAAGATCGCCGGCGTGGTGGTGCCCGTGCTCCTCGGCGTGGACTTCGGCGTACAGCCGTACAGCCTCTTCAACAGCCCGGCTTGGATAACCGACGGAATTGAGCTCCTCAAAGGGCTTGCCCAAACAGGCATCGAAGCCGAATTTTCGCGCATGAAGCTCGAGCTACTGGAGCATGCCCGAAAGAAGACCACGCAAAAGGTCAACCTCTTCGAGAAAGTCCAGATCCCAGGATACAAAGACGCCATCCGTAAAGTCAAACGATACATGGAAGACGAGCAAAGCCTCTCGAAAGCATCCCAAAAAATCATGCGAACCAACCAAGAGAAACGCAAGAGAAAAGAAGAAACAGAGGAGGCTCAACCATGATACTGCCGATGAAGAAGTACGCCTTCATGGTGTATCATAAGGAATACGCAGACTTCCTCAACAAACTGCGCGATCTGGGCGTTGTTCACATCAATGCCACCAAGCCCATAGCCGGAAATGCCGATCTGCAAGCGATCATTGGCGAGCGCAAAAGGATAAAGAGCCTGATCGCCCAGCTTGAAGGCATCCGCAGCTCGCTGGCCGACATCCCCGCCGAGATCGCTCCCGCCAAGCAGCTATCACGAGCCGAAGGATTGCAGATGATTGACGCCTTCGAGGCTCTTCAAGAGAAAAAAGCAACGCTGATAGCCGACAAACAGGCCTTGCAGAAAGACCTTGAGTACATGGAACTATGGGGCGACTTTAGCTACGCCGATATCGAGAACCTCAAGGAGGCCGGATACAACGTGAACTTCTTCACATGCCCCTCCTCACGATTCGACCCCAAATGGACGGACAAGCACAATGCCTTCCTCGTCAACAACCAGCAATCCGTAAGCTATTTCATCACCATCACCCCCGAAGGAGAAACCCCAGACATCGAAGCCGACCGCCCGCGAATGCCCGACAGAAGCCTCGGCGTACTGCGCAACGCAAGCCGACAGCTCGACGAACGCATCGACAGGATCAACCAACGCATGGAAGAAGCCGCCATCGACGACTACGCCACACTCAATGCCTTCGACAAAAGCCTGCTCGACGATTTCAACCTCTCGAACGCCATGCTACAAACCGAACGGCAAGCCGACAACCATCTCATGTTCATGCAAGGATGGATCATCGCCAGCCAGGCCCCACAGCTCGAAGCAGCGCTCAACCAACAAGGATATTTCTACCGACAAGTAGCCATAGAAGACGGCGACAAAGTACCCATACGCCTAAAGAACAACCGGTACGCCCGCCTCTTCGAGCCCCTCACCGAAATGTTCTCACTGCCAAACTACGGCGAAATCGACCCCACCCCATTGCTCGCCCCCTTCTTCATGCTCTTCTTCGGATTATGCTTTGGCGACGCCGGTTATGGGCTCCTCGTACTTCTGGCAGGCACCCTGCTCAAGGCGAAAGTAGCCCCCGCAATGAAGCCCGTACTATCACTCGCCCAGTGGCTCGGCGGCACAGCCATGGTGGTCGGAACCCTCGCCGGAACCTTCTTCGGCATAGCCCTGGTCGACGTTCCCGCCCTGGCATCCGTGAAGCAATATTTCCTCACGACGGATAACCTGATGACGCTATCCATCGTTTTAGGGCTAGTACATATAGTATTCGGCAAGATAGTAGCCGCCACCAAAACCTGCATCCAGCGCGGGCTGAAGTACGGCATCGCCCCCTGGGGCTGGGTCGTAGCCATAGTGTCGCTCCTGCTCGCCATGGGCCTGCCCACACTCGGCATAACGCTATCCCCCGCCATCATCAACGTATGCTACGGCGCCGCAGCAGTAGCAGGCCTCGCCATACTCTTCTATAACTCCCCCGGCAAGAACATATTCATCAACATAGGCTCAGCGCTTTGGGCCCTGTATAATGCAGCCTCCGGAATGTTAGGCGATGCCCTGTCATACATCCGCCTGTTCGCCATCGGGCTCACGGGCGGCATCCTCGGCGGCGTATTCAACATGCTCGGAGTAGAAATGACCGCCGGCCTGCCCATCTACGCCCGCATCCCCGTCATGCTGCTCATCCTCCTCATCGGGCATGGGCTCAACATAGCAATCTGCACGATAGGCTCGCTGGTTCATCCCCTCCGCCTCATCTACGTAGAATACTTCAAAAACTCCGAATACGAAGGCGGCGGCATAGCCTACCTACCCTTCAAGAAAGCACAGTAACAATTCAATAATTAATACATTAATAAACACGATCAAATTATGGAAATAGCAATTTTATTGGCTTATGCCGGCGTGGCAATCATGACCGGCGGCGCATTCGTAGCCAGCACACTCGGCGTAACGATAACAGGCAACGCCGTTGTTGGCGCCATGAAGAAAAACCCCGAGCCATTCGGCCTCTATCTCGGCCTCAGCGCCCTTCCAAGCTCGCAAGGGCTATACGGATTCGTAGGTTACATCATGACCGCCAAGTTCCTCGTAGCCTCAGTAAGCATGCTCCAGGCATGCGCCGTGCTCACCCTCGGGATAATGATGGGCGTAGCCTGTATATACTCCGCCATCCGCCAGGCACAAGTGTGCGCCAACGGAATCACAGCCCTCAGCTCAGGTCATAACGTATTCGTACCCACGATGGTAATGGGCGTATTTCCCGAGCTCTACGCCATCCTTTCGTTGCTGGTAGTAATCCTAGTATCCTTCGCAATCTAAACAACGAAGGCATATAAACCGAAAAACGCGCCAAGCATCCTTTAAAGAGATGCAAGGCGCGTTTTTTTATGGAGAGAAACCCCTCCACAGCTCCCTTACAAAGCCAAAACCAGCGTTCCGCCCAGAATCAAAAGGCCCCCCACAACAGTTTTCAAATCCATCTGTTCGTGGAGAAAAAAGAACGAAAGCAGCATCACGAACACCACACTCAGCTTGTCGATAGGCGCCACCTTCGACACATTTCCCGTTTCCAAAGCCTTGAAATAGAATATCCACGACAGCCCCGTAGCAATCCCCGACAGCACAAGGAACAACAGATTCGTTTTGCTAATCCCCCTCACATCCCGCAGCTGCCCGCCAAACAAAACAATGCCCCACGCCAGCAGCAAAACCACCGCCGTGCGAACCGCAGTAGCCACATTCCCATTAATATCCCTCACCCCAACCTTAGCCAAAATAGCCGTCAGCGCAGCAAACAGCGCCGACAACAAAGCATATATCTTCCACATAAAAACAATATTTAAATAGTTTAATTTATAGATCCCCAAATATAGTTTTTAGGAGATAAAATCCAGCACGACAGAAGCCATCCCCGCGAAGGGCAGTAATGACCCGCTTTGGCAGGCAGGAACGCCCTTCGACACATCCCCCACAAATTATCCGCACATACACTCAATAATCCCACTTCAAAAATATTTTTGTGAGAGCTTTCAAGAACTTGAAAAGCTAAAAATATTTATGCAAGAGCTTTTCAAGAACTTGAAAAGTCAAAATCATTTCTGTTGGAACTTTTCAAGTTCTTGAAAACCTAAAATTATTTCTGTAAGGACTTTTCAAGAACTTGAAATACTCCATCAAGTTTTATTTAAACTTTTCAAGAACTTGAAAAGCCTCATCAAATTATATTTTAACTTTTCAAGACCTTGAAATACCACATCAAGTTGTATTTCAATTTTTCAAGAACTTGAAAAGACTATCAAATTCTATTGTAGCTTTCCAAGAACTTGAAAAGTCCCATCAAATCCTATGTTATCCGTTCAAGAACTTGAAACTCAAAAATTTTTTTTGGCAGTTTCAAGTTTATGGATTAGTTTTGCAGAACAATTTTAAAACAGATAAAGTATGTTATTCAATATAAGACAGATTGGTTTTCTGCATGATATGCACGCTTATGAGCATTCGAAATATTGCTCAAGCTTGATTGATCACATCAAGGCCGACGTTATGAGTATACCGGAGCTGGTTGAAGTCTGGGAGGAATTTGAGCCCTTAGTTGAGCATGAGAATCTGATCGTTAGGGCTTCTAAAGAATCAATCGAAACACAGGCTATTGCCACGGATGATAAGCGCCGCGACCTTACATTCAGGGAAATTCGCCGCCTGCTGAAGTATTATAGCAAGCTCGACGACCTGCCTATCAACGCCGACGCCAAGGATTTGCTTTTCCTGATGCGCCATTACGACGGTACCGAGCGACAAAATCTGTTCAGCGAGATGGCTTATATCAACAAGTTCCTCAACGAATTTAACAGCTCGGAGCAGGCCGCCAAGGTTAACGCCATTCCCGGACTCCGCGAGATGATCAACTACCTGACCAGCACGAACGACCGCTTCGAAGAGCTCTACAATCAGCGTATGATCGCCCTGGAGAGGCTCAATTCGCTGGGCAAGCGCGTGAACATTCGGAAGGATGTCGACAAAGCCCTCATTAACCTGCTGTCAACCATCAATGTCATTTACAGATATAACGAACTCAGCTCGAAGGATCCGGCGATTAAGGAAAAACTCGAAGGCGTCGCCAATAAAGTTAACGCCCTGCACGAGCAGCTACTCCAGATCATGGCCCAGCGCAAGGGCTGGAGGAAAAGGCGTAAGGCCGAGGCGCAGAAGGACGCTCCCGCAACGAAGTAGCGCCATGATCCGGCAGCGAGCCATCTCCGCAGCTCAACTGCAGTGAATCAGGTCAATGATAAAGTATGGGAGGCGTTGACGAAAAGGATGTCGCCCACTTTGTCGAGCTCTCCGTCGAAGTGCAGAGCAGTGTCAGAGAGCATGTCGTAGTCAAAGCCAATGATGATTAGGCCCGCCTGCCGGGAATGTTCGGCAACGGCAGCGTTGATGTGAAGGCCAGGTTCGAGGCTTACGATCTCGATGTTGGCGAGGGTGATCGGCAGCCGTCCGGTTTCAATTCTCCGTCGGATATTTTCGCGTTCTTCAGAGCTATTGAGTGCGCTTGCGATGAAGATTCGGATCTTGCTCCGGCTCCAATCAGGGTGCGCTAAAATGATGTATCCCAAAAGTATGGTTAGATTGGTATTCATCTCGTCGGTATCGCGTATCCAAACGTGAATGTCGAATCGGTTTCGGAGTGGATAGCTTGAGGCGGCAAAGATGCAAACGTCGAAGTTGCCGGCCTTGGCCAAGCTGATGTTGCTTGCGATGCGGAGGAGTTCGGCGGGCTGCGATTTATCGTATTCGAAGATCACCATATTGTTCTCCATGCCTGAGATCGACGGACTTTGAATCACCTGCGCGATGGCGGAAGTGTAAGACGGGGAGATCATAGTGTCGATGTACATTGAGTTGCCGCATCCTCGTTGCATGTCGATCAGCTGCCGCAGAACGCGATCGGCTTCAGCTCGCGTTTTAGCGTCGTACAGTCCTTCGATATAGTGAAAGTATGTTCCGAATCCGTGCCGGTGGCTTATCCATTTCATCATCTCCAGGACTTTATCTCGCTCGAAGGAGTGCTGGGAGATGCAGATGGCAGAAGGCCTCCATTCCTCGCTTCCGGCAGCCGAGGTATTCTTCTGCATGAACACTCGCAGCCTTCGATTGAGCTGGAATAATGCGCCTCCGAATATATCCATCAGCCCTTTTTCGTCTTTCTTATAATGTTCGATAAAGAGATAAAGTGCGCTAAGCAGAACCGATGCGACAATGGTATAAAGAGGGTTTATCATAAACATTATCCACACCGACATGATAAATCCGCCGAGTGAGAAATACCATTTAGACCTGAATCTGGGTCGATACGAAGGCGGCGAGCCGAAATGATTAATGAAAGAGATCAAGCATAGAGTTCCGTAGGTGATAAGAAAGAACATGGAGATGACCTGCGCCACCATATCGATGCTTCCCATGAGAACGAAAGCCATGGCAATTATGAAGGTGATGATGGTTGCATTGAATGGCTCTCTGCTTTTTCCTTTGCCCTTGGAGAGGAATCCATTGAGTCGGCTCGATGGGAAGCTGCCGTCGGAGGCTAATGCTTGAAGCGTTCTGGGCGCAACCAAAATGGAGCCAAGTGCGGATGACATTGTGCTGGCGGCAAGTCCGACGGGGATGGCTATGCTTCCAAAGTAGGCTATGCGCGACATGATGAGCTGGTCGGCAACTAAATCTGCCTGCGATGCAGATTCCGAGAGCTTCCATACAACACAAATATATACCGCCAGCCCTGTCAGCGTGCCGAGCATAGTGCCTAACGGAATGGATTTGCCCGGATTACGCAGGTCGCCACTCAATCCTACGCCCGCGGTCATTCCGGTGAAGGCGGGGAAACATATAGCGAACCAGAGGAAGAGGTTGCTCTGGTTGAAGAATCCGAAGTTATTGCCCGGGGCCTTCGTAGGATCGTCGCCCGCATCTATTGCCGGGCCGGCGAAGAAGAGCAGCAAGGCGATGAACAGTACGGCGCTCACCAAATAGAGCATTTTCATTCCCAAGTCAGCCCCTTTCCGCAATATTATCCATCCCATGAACAGAAGTGCAGGTACGCTCACGGTTTGGCGCGGCAGAGCGAAGCCGGCATACCTCTCCCACAGGTCAAACAGAGGGCTGAAGGCCTCGGTGAAAGCTATGATGTAGAAGGCCACGCTTATGGCCTGCGAAATGTATAGTGCGATTCCAATTGTCGAGCCGATTTTCAGTCCAAACGAACGTGAGATTATGAAGTATTCCCCTCCGCCCTCGACGCGCGTATTAGTAGCGATCTCCGATATGGCCAGCGCGGTTGGGATTGTAACTAAATGTCCCATCACGACGATGACGATGGTTCCCCAAAAGCCCATTGCTCCAATGGCGAGGCCGAAGCGCAAGAAAAGTACGGCTCCGAGTATGGTGGATATGGCCGTAAAGAAGACGGGAGCGGTTCCATATCCGCTCGCGGAGGATGATGCGAGAGTGTTTGTTTTCATTGTTCGGTTGAATTTCGCTTCTTTCGAAACGCATTATATATAATGTAGGCTACGAACAGCAGCGCTAAGCCAATAATAACTATTGACAGCTCTCGGCTATACTTCAGGATAAGCTCAGACTGACCATGCGCCGCGTATCCGAAGGCCGCCAAGACAATGTTCCATAAGCCTGCTCCCAATGTGGTGTAAAGGGCGAAAGCTCCTAAATGCATTCGGGCCAATCCGGCTGGAATGGAGATAAGCTGACGTACAACCGTAATCAGCCGTCCGAAAAAGGTCGAAGCCTTACCATGTTTTACGAAGTATGCCTCCGCCTTGAGCACCTTTTCTTTATTGAGCAGACACATCCGCCCCAGCTTGCTCTCGGCCAAACGATAAATCACCGGTCTGCCGAGCCACAGAGCCAAAAAGTAATTGAAGATTGAGCCTATGAGAGCTCCCAGCGTGGCAAACAATACTACGCCTACAACGTTCATGCCGCTGTTCTCCTCGCGCGACTTATATGCCGCGGGCGGCACCACCACCTCGGAGGGAAATGGAATAAAGGAGCTCTCCACCGCCATCAGCAGGGTGACGGTTCCATAGTTCATGTTGTCCATGTACCATGTGACGACTCGTTCTGTAACCGATTTTTTGTGCTCGGAAGCCTTCACGTCGACGTTTTGTGCATCTATCAGCGTGCACAAGGTCAGGAGGGACGTGATTATAAGTATGTGTGTTCTTTTCATTCGGGTGTGCTATCTATTTGCAGATGCGAATATATACAAAGAGTTTCGATTGTAAGGCATGCATAGCTCTTTTTGTCTTACGGCAGGCCTCAGCAAGCAATTCTATGATTCAAATAGCTTGTGGAGGAGAAGACACAAGCGAGCATAAGGTTCAACTCGGATAAATCATAGCTGATTGAATCCGGCTTAACGTTAAACTCGGCTCAAACAGGACGGATTTGCCCCGGACTAACGTTAAACTCAGTCCAAACAGGGCAGATTTACTCCAGACTAACGTTAAACCCGGATAAAACAGGACGAATTTACTCCGGACTAACGTTAAACTCGAACAAAACAGGGCGGATTTACTCCGGACTAACGTTAAACTCGAACAAAACAGGGCGGATTTACTCCGGACTAACGTTAAACTCAGATAAAACAGGACGGATTCACTCCGGACTAACGTTAAACTCAGCTCAAACAGTACGGATTTGCCCCGGATTAACGTTAAACTCAGCCCAAACAGGACGGATTTGCCCCGGATTAACGTTAAACTCAGTCCAAACAGGACGAATTTGCCCCGGATTAACGTTGAACTCAGATAAAACAGGACGGATTCACTCCGGACTAACGTTGAACTCGGCTCAATGAGGGCGGATTTACTCCGGACTAACGTTGAACTCATCCATAGCTGGCTTTACTCAAGCCATAAAAACATTGATTTGGGAATGATACAAGGATGCCGGACGGCTTATATCCTTCACTTAGCTTGAAACCATTTGTAAGGGAGGCTTCATAATTCATAATTATATTAGTAATATCGCAGACCAAAAGAAAATAATGTTATGAAACGAACGATTATCCGCAATGCAACAATAATTAATGAAGGTCGCAGCTTCTGCGGCTCCGTTTTAATTGAAAATGATGTTATAAGCAAGATATTCGAGGGCGAGGGGCCGGCGATACTTGATACCGACCTTGCCGTCGACGCCAGCGGACTGTTTTTAATCCCCGGCGCCATTGACGACCAGGTGCATTTCCGCGAACCAGGCTTAGTTCACAAAGGCGACATTGCCAGCGAAGCCGCAGCAGCTGTTGCCGGAGGCGTCACAACCTTCATGGATATGCCAAACACCTTGCCCCCGACTACCACCGTCGCGGCTCTGGAATGGAAATACCAACGCGCGGCTGAAACCTCGCCCGCCAACTTCAGCTTCTTCCCCGGCGGAACTAACGACAACGTAGCCGAACTGCTTCGCATCAACCGCCGACTTGTTCCGGGAGTAAAGCTATTCCTCGGATCCTCAACCGGCAATCTTTTGATTGACAACCAACGCGCATTAGAGCGCATTTTCGGTGAAACAGGGCTGCTTATAGCCGTTCATGCCGAGAAAGAGGATGTAATCCGGCGCAACAGAGCTTACTATACCGAGAAATACGGCCCCGACCTCGACATTCGCTATCACCCACTTATTCGCAGCGCCGAAGCCTGCTACGCCAGCACGAGCGAAGCTATCGAATTGGCTCATCGCATGGGCGCGCGTTTGCATATACTACACATCTCCACCGCTCGCGAGCTCGATCTTCTGGAAGAAGGTAAAAAAGCGCTAACGGAAAAGCTGATTACTGCGGAAGTATGTTTGCACCATCTTTGGTTCAGCGACGAAGACTATAAAACACACGGCAATCGCATTAAATGGAACCCCGCTATAAAGTCAGTAAGTGATAGAGAGGCTCTTCGCAAGGGGCTTCGAGAGGGTCGAATCGACATTGTTGCCACCGACCATGCCCCCCATCTCCTCATCGAGAAAGAAGGCGATTGCCTGCATGCAGCCTCAGGCGGACCAATGATTCAACACTCCGTTGTGGGCATGTGGGAACTCGCCGAAAGGCAAATATTCAGCCGTGAAGAAGTTGTTGAAAAGATGTCGCACCGCCCTGCGGATCTTTTCCGAATCAGCCGACGCGGATACATTCGCGAAGGGTATTACGCCGATCTGGTCTTGATAGAAAAAGCCTTATGGCGGGTTTCCGCCGACAATATTCTATACAAATGCGCCTGGTCTCCATTCGAAAATCAAACATTTTCATACCGCATCAAACAGACTTTTGTTAACGGCCAAATTGTTTATGACAAAGGAAAGGTAGACCAGTCCGTACGCGGTCGCGCCATAGAGTTTGAAGTATAAACCGAGTATAATTTATGAACAGAGAAGATGCGCAAACTAAAAATTAGGTTATCTTTGCCTCCGTTTAAAAGAAGAGTTCAATAATTTTAAATCAACAAAAAAATTAAGATGATTAAAGTAGGTATTAATGGTTTTGGCCGTATCGGCCGCCTCGTGTTTCGTGCAGCTCAAAAAAGAAAAGACATCCAGATTGTAGCGATCAACGATTTGATTAGCGTTGATTACATGGCGTATATGCTTAAATATGATTCAATCCACAGTCAGTTCGACGGCACGATAGAGGTTAAAGACGGCGCGCTGGTAGTGAATGGCAACAGCATCCGCGTGACCTCTGAAAAGAATCCCGCCGACCTCAAATGGGACGAGGCAGGAGCAGAGTACGTCGTGGAATCAACGGGCCTTTTCCTGTCAAAAGACAAAGCCCAGGGTCATATAGACGCAGGCGCGAAATATGTAGTAATGTCGGCTCCCTCCAAAGACGACACCCCGATGTTTGTATGTGGCGTTAATCTCGGCGCCTATAAAAAAGGCGTGCAGTTTGTATCAAACGCATCCTGTACGACCAACGCTTTGGCTCCCATAGCCAAGGTTTTGAACGATAACTACGGCATTGTTGACGGATTGATGTCGACTATTCATGCCACAACCGCCACTCAAAAGACCGTTGATGGCCCATCGGCCAAGGACTGGAGAGGCGGACGCGCCGCAGCCGGCAACATCATTCCGTCGTCAACCGGCGCCGCAAAAGCAGTAGGCAAGGTTATTCCGGAGCTCAACGGCAAGCTCACCGGCATGTCGTTCCGCATCCCTACCCTCGACGTATCGGTTGTTGACCTCACCGTCAATCTTGCCAAGCCCGCAACCTACGAGGAAATCAAAGCAGCCATGAAGGCGGCCTCGGAAGGCGAGCTGAAAGGCATCTTGGGCTATACCGAAGACGAGGTGGTATCGTCAGACTTCATTGGCGACCCGCGCACGTCAATCTTCGATGCCAAAGCCGGTATTGCTCTCACTAACAAATTTGTGAAGGTTGTTTCATGGTATGACAATGAGTGGGGCTACTCAAGCAAGTGTCTTGATCTCATAGCTTACATGAACAGCGTGAACGCTTGATTGTTCCATTTCTAATTTTTTTTTCTCTGGAAGGACGTTTTCTGAAGTGGAAAGCGTCCTTTATTTTTTTGCCCAATTAAGGCGCGGCCTTGCGAGCAAGTTCGTTTGGCTTGGGGATGATATGCGGCGTCACTCGCAATCCTTATCCCAGTCCTTAAAGATCAGCTCGAGCTGCAAACCATCTTTGAAACCCTTAGCGGTAGCAGAGCCGTCTACGTGGCTGAAGGTTAATCCCATCAGGCGCACTTTCTTCATGGATGTGTCAACGTTCTTGAGCATCTCCATAGCCGTTTCCCAGAAGGAAGCGAACTCGCGGAAGTGTGTCGGGAAGGTTTTGCTGCGGGTAAATACTGCGAAATCCTCATACTTTACTTTGAAGGTGATGGTTCGACCGTAGAACTGTTCTTCTGCAATACGTTCCCAAACGCGGCGTGCGATATGATAGAGTTCGACGGTCATGCGGGTGGATTGCGCAAGATCGGTTTCAAATGTATTTTCGGCGCCGACCGACTTTCGAATCCGATTCGGCGTTACTTCACGTCTGTCGATAGCTCGAGCGTTTTCGTAAAACACAATGCCCGTCCTTCCGAAGAGATGCACTAAATATTCTTTGCTGATTTTCTTCAGATCGGCTCCAGTTCGAACTCCTATCGAATGCATTTTCTTGGCCGTCACCTTCCCTACGCAGTAGAATTGTTCGATATTCAGTTCTTCAACAAAGCGCTCAGCATCTCTTGGCAAGACAACGAATAGGCCGTCGGGTTTATGGTAGTCGGAGGCAATCTTTGCAAGGAATTTATTGATGGATACTCCAGCGGAAGCAGTTAGTCCGGTTTCTTGGCGGATGCGCGATTTGATTTCGCCAGCGATTTGCACGGCGGATAGTCCAAGTTTATTGCAGGTGACATCCATAAAAGCTTCGTCGAGCGAAAGCGGTTCAACGAGATCCGTATATTCCAGCAAAATCTGCATGATCATCTCCGAAACCTCACTGTAAACATCGAATCGGGGAGGCACAAAGATTAATTGCGGGCAATGCCGCAGAGCGATTTTCGAAGCCATAGCCGATCTCACTCCATACCGTCGCGCCTCGTAGCTTGCTGCAGCCACAACGCCTCTCGCGCCGGAAGATCCAACCGCAAGCGGCTTGCCTTTGAAGGCAGGATTATCCCGTTGCTCCACCGATGCATAGAATGCATCCATGTCGATATGAATTATTTTACGATCAATCATGTTGCGAAGATAATGTCTCAGGGCAAAGCTAATTAAAAAGCATGGCCGGTAAAGTGTACTTCTAATAATTGCTTTTTCGGGCTTAGGATCTGTCGGCAAAAAGATTATTTAGGTTAGAATACTCTGCTTTTGCCTTCATCGGAAGGCTTGAAAAATCTAATTCATAAAAGTTTCCTGAACTTGAATGCGGCAAGCTTAAGGTTTGCCCTTGCTTAGGCTTCCATAGTATTGCGTAATTAAAAAAAAAATAAGTTCTTTGCATCCGCAAAACAAAAGGTTCCTTGGCCGAGTGGTTAGGCGCCGGTCTGCAAAACCGTAAACAGCGGTTCGAATCCGCTAGGAACCTCGAAATTTTATAACCGCTTCCCTTTTATTAAATTTCAAATTTATGAGGAGTGTCTTTAGTAGAGGCGCTCCTTTCTTTTTGTTCCGATTCAGAGCTTAGGCCCTGATTTAAGGCTCTTAGGCAGGGATTTCGACTTCCGAGGCAAATCTCTTACTTTTGTCGCGAAAGCAGTCCGACGGTTTGTCGCTCAACGAAGCAGTCGTTGGGAGGAAAGTCCGGGCAACACAGAGCTCCATACTTCCTAACAGGGAGCTGCTCGCGAGGGCAGAGTAACGTAACAGAAAATAACCGCCGCCGTATATGCGGTAAGGGTGAAAAGGCGAGGTAAAAGCTCACCGGGTATTACAGAGATATAATATGCCGTACGTCTTATGGGTTGCAAGGTCATGTATACCGGCGAATAAGGGTTGCTCGCCCGATGCCGGGGGGTAGACCGCTCGAGCCTGACGGCAACGACAGGCCAAGATAAATGACAGACGCCTGCATCATTGCAGGAACAGAACCCGGCTTACAGGCGGACTGCTTTCTTTTCTCTCCTTTTTCTTAACCCGTTAATTATGCAAAGCGATGAAAAACCATAGCAAGCCCTCCCTTTTCGAGCAGCTCACCAATCTCGTCCGCAAGCTCATCTACTTCGTGTCGTACGACATCTGGCGCATACGCACGCATGAAATCAGAGGCGTCAAAAAACTGTACATCTATCTCGCCAAAACCATCATACTTGCCATACGCGGCTTCATCAGCGAAAAGCTCCCCACCAAGGCTTCCGCCCTCACATACAGCACCCTCCTCGCCATCATCCCCCTCCTCGCCGTACTCATAGGCATAGCCAAAGGGTTCGGATTCCAAAGCATAGTAAGCGACGAACTCCTGGGCTACTTCCCGGGGCAGGAGCGCCAAATCAGGCAGGCCCTCGGATTCGTCGAAAGCTATCTCGCCGAAGCTCAGGGAGGCCTCTTCATCGGCATCGGTTTGCTGCTGCTTTTCTATACCGTCATCAGCCTGATCTCCTCCATTGAAGATACCTTTAACAACATCTGGCAGCTATCCAAAGCACGCCCGTGGAACCGCCGCATCATCGACTACATGGCCCTGTTCCTCATCCTGCCCATACTCATGACCCTCTCCGGAGGCTTCTCCGTCCTGCTTTCCACCCTTCGCAGCACCATGATAGGCGAAAGCCCCCTCTTCACCCCCTTCATGAAAACGCTGCCCTTCATCATTTCAAGCCTCGTATTTGCCATCATATACATACTTCTGCCCAACACTAAAGTGCACCTTCTCAACGGACTAACGGCAGGATGCATAGGCGGATGCCTCTTTCAGCTCTTCCAAATGCTATACATAAACGGCCAAATATGGGTCAGCAAATACAACGCCATCTACGGAAGCTTTGCCGCCCTACCCCTCCTCATGCTCTGGCTGCAAGTATCATGGCTGATATGCCTTTTCGGTGCAGAGCTCGCTTATGCCTCGCAAAACGTTAAGAAATTCGCCTTCGAACGAGACAGTAGCCATATCAGCAGGCGATACTACGACTTCCTCACCCTCCTCATTGCATCCCTCATAGCCAAGCGATTCGCACAAGGCGAGAAGCCATACACAGCCGACGAGCTCTCCGAAACATACAGAATCCCCCTGCGCCTCACCAGCCTCATCATACAATTGCTTGCCGACCTAAACATCATTATAGAAGTAAATTACGGAGACGATCCCAAAGTGCGCCACTACCATCCCTCCAGCGACATTCACCGCCTCACCGTTGGCCTTTTGTTCGACAAAATAGACACTTATGGCTCCGAAAACTTCAAAATCGACACCGCCGGCCGCTTCCTCAACGAGTGGCAAACCATCCTCCAAACCCGCAAGGACCTCCTTCAAAGCAATCGCGACACCCTACTAATTAATCTTTGAATTGAGCTTGATGCTGCGTTTTTTTGTTTATGAAATATTTTTTGCAGATAATCCATGGTAGGCAATGTTTCACCTGGCATTAATATCAATGATTTCGAAGGTGAACGAGAAAACAAAATGTCAGTTCGGTGCCGTAGATAATATTCT
>JAITHO010000022.1 GCA_031279915.1 Tannerellaceae bacterium | reverse complement strand
AAAGGCGGGTAATGACGGTACTTCCGGAGGCAGATATTCATTTGACGTGCCTTCGCCTCTTATGGCAGCGATGGGGAGAAGGAAGTCGCCTTCTTTGTTTGCTTTTTTAAGTCCTCCACATTTGCCAAGAAATAAAACGGCCTTGGGTTTTACGGCCGATAATAGATCCATAATGGTTGCAGCATTTGCGCTACCCATACCGAAATTAATTATCATGAGCCTGTCGTACGAAGCATTAGGCATCGAGAACTTCAAGCCCTTAATCTCTACGCTGAAATGATCGGCAAATAATTCAACGTACTTGGTGAAGTTTGTTAGAAGGATATATTCGGTAAATTCGTCCAATTGCCTCTCCGTATAGCGAGGCAACCAGTTCTCAACAATTTCTTGCTTTGTTTTCATGATTATTTATCTTTGATGATATATCGCAAAAATAATAAAAGATATGTATGAACAAATGCCTGCTTTAAATCTGCCTGCGTTCGATACGAAAGTAACTTCTCGCGACGGTAAGCTTGTAATATTCGATCCGATACGACGAAAATATGTTGCATTAACTCCCGAAGAATGGGTACGGCAGCATTTCATTCAATACCTTATTTCTTGTAGGGCATACCCGTCAGATCTCTTGGCTAACGAAATCAACTTGCAACTCCATGGAACAACCAAAAGATGCGATTCCATCGTTTACGACACCTGCCTCGCTCCTCTAATGATTCTTGAGTATAAAGCTCCACACGTTACGATTAAAAGGGAAGTTTTCGATCAAATATCCCGATACAATGCAGCTCTTCGGGTGAAATACCTCACGGTTAGCAACGGACTTACGCACTATTGTTGCATGATCGACTATGCCTCCTCTTCCTACCGTTTCCTAAGCGATATCCCTTTCTACTCCGAACTTTCCCGGCTCTCTTGAGAGCTGCACAAACGTTAAGTGGTCTCGTAAACAGCTTCGACCCATACATTATATATATGTATACAGATTACAACCTCTCTTGTGCCACAATAATAGCTTGCCGCAATCCTGCTATATCGCCGGCGGCAACGCTTATCCAAGGCATCTCGGCCGGCAATCCGCATTCGGGAGTTGCTATCACCGGCTTGCCTAGCGCTATGGCCAACAGCAACCCTCGCGGCTGATGCTCTATCCAGGCCGGAAGGACTACTATATCTGCCATTGCGATGCCATCAGCCATCGACAATGCATAATCCACCTCCAAACCTTTCCATATATTGGGCGCCTCCGGTTTCCCTGGAAGCGCAATCAGGCGTGTGCGAAAAGGCAGTTCTTGCAGAGCTTCTCGCAACGAATACACTCCTTTGCGAGCTAAAGACGGTGCGGCAAGCATGATACGCAGCTCCTCCTCGAGGTTCGCGGCTTTGGCAGCGCTCTCAGAAGGGCTGGGCAATATCCAGGGCAATCGCTGGCCACGTATGCCTGCCGTCCGGAGAATCTCCTCGTGAGGGCTAATGAGTTTGCATGCTCCGGCCAGGGCTTCCTGCTCTGCCCGTGTAAAGGAGACGGCTGCGCGATAGTTGGTCAGCGGAAGTATGTCGGGATGCTGCGCTATCGCCTGGTCGAGCCTACGCTCTATTTCTGAAATCGGCAGCGCGTTCATCAGAACCTCGTACCGGCGTCCGCGCAGCTCGCCAAACATTTGCAGCCACGGCAATAAATCTTGGGGTATGATCAGATACGTATCCGATTCATCCAGCTTGCTTGCAAGGAAACGAGCTGCTCGCTCGAAGCGACTGTACTGCGCTATCGGCAATGGATGCCTCCGGTACAAATGATATCGACGCCACGCTCGCGAGCCGAAGTTCATCCATCGCGCTCTGAATGTCTGATCGGTGCATGAGATCGTTTTGTCATTCGCGCTAATACTCTGCATTCTCCATGCCTGAAATTCTGGAAACTCCTCGCCCGTTACGAGCCATGTTTTCCGCTCCGGCAGCGGGATGTCGCCAACGTGCAGATAGCAGTCCGTTCGGCCGCACTGCGTACAGTCGCCCAATGCATCCGGCGCCCGTCGTTCTTTAGGTTCTCCGCCAGGGGCCATCGCTCCGCTCCGCGATAATATGCTCACGGTAAGGCTGCCTGCATTCATTTTCACGCATAGTTGCCAGGCAAAGGGAGCTCTAAGCCGCAGGTCGATGTAGTTCCAGAACACTGTTGCGTCGCGGTCGATTTCGGCAAGCGATCCGGCTATCACTGCCGTATGACGATGTCGCTCTATTATTTCGAGCCCGGCTCTTGAGGCCGCGTCGTAGATGGCATTCGACAATTGGCAGATGCCGCCTCCTGTTGTTGGAATTATGCATCCCTCTCGGAGCTCTCTTCCGAGGGCAAAGCGGCGCCGCTCCGTTAGTCGCCCCAGCTGCTTCCAGAACGAGAACACCTGGCCGGCCGGAACTACTATGCCGTCCAATCTTGCCGATGCCAGCCGCAGGTTGTGCACTTTGCCAGCCGTTAGTCCCATCGCCGTATCCTTGTCGTGCCATAGCTCTGAGCTTGATTTGCCAAGCAGAACAGCGTCGTCCCAGCCTTCTTCCCGCCCGTAGCTTGTTATGCCGCCGAGAAGATCTTTCACCGTTCGCGCTATGCGTAGCCCCCAAGCCTTTATCTCGAAGAAAAAGCCCTGTGCCGGGGTCGGCAAATCGGCGCCTGAAACCTTCTTTTGTGTGGACTTTGCCATTGTTTTTTTGTCTATAATATCCTACCTACAAATATATCTTAGCTATTTAAATACAGGCTCTAACTGTTGATAATTAAGGCCAAAAGTTGATAACTTGGCTTGTGAGGAATGGCTATGAGGATGTGTAAAAAAAATCAGGGCAACCATCTGTTGGCTGCCCTGATCTATATAATTTAATGTCCTGTCCAGGCTTTCTTTACTGGTATATTCCTGGGACAAACATGGGAATTTGCTGTTCGGAGACCATAAACATGCAGCGAGGATTAATTAGCGAGCTGTCGGCAATGATAATCTGCTTTTTCTCGTTGAGGGATATCGTAGTCGATTGTGCGGGCTCTATCCCTTCTTCCTGCTTGGAGAGAAGAGAATAGGCAAGGATTACTAGGAAAAAAGAAATGATTACTGGTTTCATAATAATGTATAAGTCTTTATTGCGTCAATATATTCTTGATGTATTTTAAACGCGGGATGCTGCATATTATTTTAGTTGCGTATAAAAAAGCTTGTGCCCCGCAGTTGAGAGTGTGAATCAACATATCCCCTACTCCAAAACGGCGCCTTCGACATTTGCCGAGACTGCTCTTAGGCCCAAGCGTCGCCCTCAACATTTGTCGAGACTGCCATCAGGCCCAAGCGACGCCCTCAGCATTTGTTGAGACTGCCACCAGACCCAAGCGCCGCCTTCGACATTTGTCGAAACAGCCATCAGACCCAAACGGAGCTTTCGACATTTGTCGAACTATACAATTTTCACAATTTTGAGGCTCCACAGCTTGTTTAATCCTCCAGCGACAAATTTTGGAGGTTTTGCGCTCTGTCGGGCTTGGCAAATCGCCCAAATTCATGCAAAAAACAGTTGTTGATGCCTCCGCTACGACTTTTTTGCGCTCTCGACATTTGTCGAAACCTTCCCGCTGGCAAAACGGAGCTTTCGACAATTGTCGAGCCGACGGAAATGTTGAATGGCAACAACTAAACCCCAATTTGTCATTAGCTCAGCATTCCATATAAGCGCCTGTCAATTCATTAGCCCAAAAGTGCGTTACAGAGCCGCCGGAGAAAAACAATGGAGCTGCCAAAAAAACTCCCGCACTAACTGAATAGCACGGGAGTCAGGATGTTTAAGTTGGATGTAATTACGTTGGAGGCTATGCTCCGAAGTCGTCGAACAAGAGCATTTCGGGTGGGACGCCCAGCTCGTCGAGCATTTTCTTAACGGCGTTCGACATTGGCCCGGGCCCGCACATGTAGTATTCTATGTCTTCCGGGGCCTCGTGGTTTTTGAGGTAATTGTCGAAAATTACTTGGTGAATGAAGCCGATGTACCCCTTCCAGTTGTCTTCCGGTCGTGGTTCCGACAGTGCGATGTTGAAGCGGAAGTTGGGAAATTCTTGTTCGATGGCTCGGAAGTCGTCTTCGTAGAATATATCAGCTTTTGAGCGTGCTCCGTACCAGTATGAAACCTGTCGGTCGGTGGTTTTGAGAGTTTTGAATAGATGTAGGAGATGCGCTCTGAGTGGCGCCATTCCTGCTCCTCCGCCTATGTAGAGCATTTCGCGCTTGGTGTTGAGGATATGGAAATCGCCGTAAGGGCCCGACATTTTCACCTTGTCGCCGGGCTTGAGCGTGAAGATGTATGAGGAAGCTATTCCCGGCTTGATGCCGGCTTTCCACGTACCAGCTGCTCGGTCGAAGGGCGGCGTGGCGATGCGAACGTTGAGGGTGATGATGTTACCTTCGGCGGGATAGTTGGCCATCGAGTAGGCTCGTATGGTTTCCTCGTCGCTAGTGCAGCTCAGGTTCCACATTTGATATTTATCCCACTCCTCTCTAAATCGTTCGTCGACCTTGATATCGGCATATTTCATCGAGTATTTGGGGATAGCGATTTGCGAGTAGCATCCCGGCTGGAAGTTCATTGCTTCTCCCTCGGGCAGCCTGACTGTAAATTCTTTAATGAATGAGGCGACGTTGTGATTCGAAACCACGGTACACTCCCATTCTTTCACTCCGAACACAGATTCGGGCACCTGTATTTTTATGTTTTCCTTAATCTTAGCCTGACATCCGAGCCTCCATCGCGCTTGTATTTGCTTGCGGCTGAAGAAGCCCGTTTCGGTTGGGAGGATATTGCCTCCGCCTTCAGGTATTTGGCATCGACATTGTCCGCAGCTTCCGCTTCCTCCGCAGGCCGACGAGAGGAATATCCCGTTGCTCTGGAGGGTTGACAGCACGGTTCCTCCAATGGGTACGTGGTATGTTTTCTCGCCGTTGACCGACATTTCAACGCTTCCCGAAGGAATGAGCTTTGCTTTAGCAATGAGCAGCGCGCCTACCAGGATGAGCGTTACCGCAAGGAATACAAGGGCGCCGGCCATGATCGTAAGGCTTCCCGACATTAGTATAATCATATCTTATATATCGTTTAAAGCGTTAATACTTAAATTTTGAGGCCTGAGAAACACATGAAGCCGATTCCCATCAGTCCCGTGAGGATGAAGGTTATGCCAAGTCCGCGCAACGGCTTGGGAATATCAGAATAGGCAAGCTTTTCGCGAACGGCAGCCATCCCGACTATTGCCAGTAGCCATCCGATGCCCGATCCGAATCCGTAAACCGTGGCGACGCCTGCGTTGGCAAAGTCCTTTTGCTGCATAAACAGCGATCCGCCAAGTATGGCGCAGTTAACGGCAATGAGCGGCAGGAATATTCCGAGCGATGAGTACAGGGCCGGCGCAAAGCGTTCGACAACCATCTCCACCAGCTGCGTGAACGAGGCTATGATGGCGATGAAGAGCAGCAGCGAGAGGAAGCTAAGGTTTACTCCCGCATATTCGGGCCCCAGCCAGCTCAAGGCGCCCTCCTTCAGTACGTAGTTTTCGAGCATATAGTTGATGGGCAGCGTACAAACCAGGATGAATGTAACTGCTATCCCTAATCCCAAAGCAGTGCTTACGTTTTTGGAAACCGCAAGGTATGAACACATGCCGAGGTAGTAGGCAAACACCATGTTGTCTACAAATATGGCGCGAACGAATGTGCTTAATAGTTCTTCCATTATATATCTTTTTTATGCGTTACAACTATTGTTATTTCTCTTGAAGCTCTTTGTTCCGCGAACGGTGGATCCAGATAACTGCCGCAACTATGATCAATGCCATAGGAGGCAGTATCATGAGCCCGTTATTAACGTATCCCCACTTGTAGAATATATCCGGAACGACCTGATGTCCCAGCAAAGTGCCGAAGCCAAAGAGCTCGCGTACAAATCCGATGATCGCCAGGATCAGACCGTATCCCAAGCCATTCCCTATTCCGTCGAGAAACGATGCCCATGGACCATTACCCAATGCAAAGGCTTCGAGGCGCCCCATCAAGATACAGTTAGTGATAATCAGCCCGACAAAAACTGACAGCTGCTTGTTAACGTCGTATGCAAAAGCCTTCAGCACTTCGCTGACTATAGTTACCAGAGCCGCAACCACAACCAATTGCACGATGATTCGTATGCGATTCGGAATAGTATTCCTGAGCAATGAAATGATCACGTTGGCGAAGGATACCACTACCGTTACGGATATCGCCATCACGATCGCAGGCTCCAGCTTCGATGTCACGGCCAGGGCAGAGCATATACCGAGCATCTGAACCACTATCGGATTGTTTTTGCTCAGCGGGCCGAGGAGGATAGCTTTGTTCTTATTAGATAATCCCATCTTCTATTTGTTTTGAGAGGTTAGAAACTTTGTGTATTCTTTCAGGCTGCCGAATAGCATCAGACCTACTTTCTGGCTGGTAATGGTGCCGCCCGATATTCCATCGACGTAGTCTTGTCCATCAACGCTATTGCCGGGCTTAACTATGGCTACCGACTTGAAGGTTCCGTTGGAGAAGAGGCGCTTGTTGATAAAGCGGTTGCTGAACGTTGCGGCGGCTATCTCGGCTCCAAGTCCGGGAGTTTCGCTTGCATGTCCGAAGTCGGCTCCAAACACTGTATTGCAGTCGTCGTTAACGGAGATATATCCCCAGAGCGACCCCCAGAGTCCGGATCCCGACAGAGCCATGATGTACTTGGTTTGCCCGTCGACGCTGGCAACGAAAACCGGATACACCTTCCTTGCAAAGGCTTTGACTACATCTTCGGCAAAGGCGTCGCCTTCCGTTCGTTCGCCTTGTTCGCTGATAAGGAAGGCCTCCTTTATCAGTTCGTTATATTTTGCTTTTGCTTCTTTGGCTGATACTCTTACGTTGATGGATCGGAGTATCTGTTGCCGCTTGTCGTTTTCCTCGTTCTCTTTCTGAAAGCTTTTGAGCGATTCGGAAGTGAAGGCCAGCACAACGGCTACGGCCACGACCATTACGGAAGCATATATTATGGTATATACATTACTGTTTCTATTCATGATACTTGCAATGTTAGATGTTATTTGACTCTCGCCCGTTTCAGCCGGCGGGATATATTGCTTTGGACTACATAATAGTCAATCAAGGGGGCGAAGATGTTCATGAAGAGGATGGCCATCATCATGCCTTCCGGATATCCCGGATTAAGCACCCTTATAACGATAGCGAGGAGGCCTGTCAGGAATCCGTAGATGTACTTCCCCGTTTCTGTGCGCGAGGAAGTAACCGGATCGGTTGCCATAAACACTGCGCCGAATGCAAATCCTCCGAGGCAGATATGCTCCCAGGGCGTGACGCTCATCGCAACCGTTGTGCCTGCCAGGTTGAAGAGGAGCGATGCCACTATGCCTCCGGCAAAAACGGAGCCCATTGTTTTCCAACTTGCTATCCCCGTATAAAGCAGAACCACGGCTCCAAGCAATATTGCAAGCGTTGAGGTTTCGCCTATGGAACCTGGAATCAGCCCGAAGAACATATCCCACAAGCTTAAAGGATTGCCGAGCGTATCTACTACCTGAAAGGAACCAATGGCCTCATTCGGAGCCATATTTATTTGCCCCAGAGGAGTAGCTCCCGAAAAGCCGTCCACCGTTTGGGCCGCTGTACGAACGAAGACTGAATCGCCCGACATCGATCCCGGATAGGCAAAGAATAGGAAGGCCCGCGTGACAAGCGCTACATTAAATATGTTGTATCCCGTGCCGCCGAACACTTCCTTTGCGAAGATCACCGCAAAGGCGGTGGCAAGCGCTATCATCCACAGAGGCGTGTCGATCGGAACGATGAGCGGTATTAATATACCCGACACCAAAAATCCTTCCTGAATCTCCTCCTTTTTCCACTGGGCTACGGTAAATTCTATTCCGAGGCCAACAACGTACGACACTATCAATACCGGAAGTACGGCCAGCATGCCATAGATGAAGGTCGATACAAATCCTGCATCAACGCCTGCCGATACGTAATGCTGGTAGCCCGTGTTGTACATTCCGAAAAGAAGTGCAGGCAGCAAGGCTATGATCACAACCGTCATGGCCCTCTTCGAATCCATACTGTCGTGAATATGAACTCCAGCCTTGGAGGTATGATTAGGCACGAACAAAAACGACTCTATACCTTCAAACACCGAACGGAACATTCCGAACCGGCCTCCTTCTTCGAACTTGGGTTTTATCTTGTCGATATATTTCCTTAATGCTTTCATGTATATCTTATTATTAATTCATTTCCTTGTAAAGCAAATCCAAGCCCTTCCGTACGATTTCCTGCAGCTCAATCTTTGATGTATCCACAAATTCGCAGAGGGCGAAGTCTTCCGGAGCAACTTCGTATATGCCCAGGTTTTCCATCTTATCGATGTCGAAAGCTATAATGGCTTTCAGCAGGAACTCGGGATAAATGTCCATGGGGAAAACCTTGTCGTACTCGTTCGACATAATCATTGCGCGCTTGCCGCCTCGGATGCGGGCGTCAATTACGTATTCCTTCTTCTTACCCATGAGCCAGCTGAGGAAGGTGCGGCTTACGCTGAATTTGTTCAGTCCGGGAAGGGCCCATCCAAGGAAGTCGTTAGCGTTATCGCCTTCGGGGATGGCTGTAATTTGGTTGTCGGAGGCCAGAAGGTAATCGTCTTTGGATACGCTAAGGCCCGTTAGCACATTGCCGCTAATAATGCGAACCTTGCTTGTGCCCTCCATAACTTTTCCTTCAACAAGGCTGCGGATGGTGCATCCGGCTATGGTGCGAATGTAGCCGCGTTCGGTTGTTTCTGATCCTGTTATGGCTATAAGGCGGGAAAAGTCGGCTATGCCTTTGTTGAAGAGGGCGCCTATGGTGATAAGGTTATCCGGACTTACTGTCCATACCGTTTCGCCTTTGTTAATCGGTAGGGTGCGATTAATCAGTACGCTCACGTTGGCGGCGGGATGGGGGCCATCGACTTCAATTACTTCTACGCCTTTGAGGGGGAGCTGCATGCCGCGTCGGATTCCAACGTAAACTTTCCCGGACGTTAGCTTTTTGAGTGCATCCAGCCCCGTTTGGAAGTCGGCTTCGCGTCCGCGAACAATGTAGCTGAAATCCGGAGCCAGTGGGGCCGAATAGAATGCGGAAAGATAAATGTCGCGGGGAACGTCGGACGGAGAGGCAACAATATCGAAGGGACGCTGCTTGATGAAAGGCCACAGGCCGGCCTCCAGCAGCGATTCTTTGACTTCTTGAGAGCTAAGCGCCTTAACATCTTTTACTCCGAAGCTAATATAGCTCACAGAGCCTCCTGCATCGGGCTTGATCACTATGCTGAGCAGCTTGCGTTTCTCCCCCCTCCGAACGTCTATTACTTCGCCGCTAACGGGGGAGGTCAGTTTTATTTCAGCTCGGTTCTTGTCGGTCATAACCGCCGTGCCGGCTTGAACTTTGTCGCCAATCTTGACCACAACCTTAGGAACTATGCCGTGGAAGCTTGCAGGTACAACGGCGTAGGTTTCGCTGGGCTTTCCTTCGAGCATCAGGTTGGCGGCTTTGCCTTTCAAATGAATGTCCAAACCTCTTTTAATATTGATCACATTTGCCATGATATCTTTGGAATGTTTTTGATTTAATTATTTTAGCGCAAAAATAAAAATTCTTTTGAAGTATGAAGCTGAGTGTTGATAAATTACAGAGGCGAATCCCTCTTACCTCCCGATTCCTTTTTATTTCGTTTCTATATATAATAATATGTATAGGAACTTTGGCCGCACAGGGCGGAGTTGACGAAGCGCGGCGAACCAATGTCTATGCCGACGAGCTCAAGTGCCTGCAGGTGCATCTTGCCGGCGACGTTCTTTCGCCGCCTATACTTAGGACAGACCAAAGACAGGTCGCTGAAATTTCTTTCGACATCCTGGGGCATGACTATCATCCCCTTTCGTATATTGTTGAGCATTGCGATGCCGACTGGAAGCCCTCGCAGCTTGCAACTGCCGAATTTCTTGACGGAATGCCTTCGCTTATCACCGATTATACTCCATCGCGGGCCACCACTACGCTCTATACCCACTACCGCATGACGTTCCCGAACGACGAAGTACGTCCGCGCATATCAGGCAATTATGCTCTGCGCGTTTTTAGCCAGGCCAATCCTTCGCGCATGTTGCTGACGGCTTGCATTTCGGTAACAGAATCGCTCGTCATGCTAAAATCTCAGGTGACAGGCATGACGCTTACTGATTTCAACCGCGAGCATCAGCAAGTCGACTTCCAGATAATCACCGATCGCCTCTCTATATCCAACCCTGCCGCCGATCTTAAGATACGCATCCTGCAGAACCGTCGGTTTGATAATATGGCCGTCGATCCGATGCCCACTGGGGTCATGCCAGGGCGCATTACTTACGATCCGAACCGGGCATTGATCTTCGCTGCGGGCAATGAATATCGCCGCTTTGAGTTTCTGACTGCATCCTACAACGGTATGGGAGTGGAGAATACGAGGTTTTATAACCCTTACTACCATGTTACTCTCCAGACACTTTTCCCGCGCCCCATTTCCTACGAATACGATCAGGATCAGAACGGTCGCTACTTCATTCGTTGCAGTCGATGCACGGATTATGCAACTGAGGCCGACTATTATTTCGTGCATTTCAGCCTTAAATCTCCGCAAATCCCAGGCGGCAATCTTTACATAATGGGCGACTTAACTTACAATATGCCCGACCTCCGCAGCCAAATGGAGTACAACGCGGCAACCGAATCTTATGAAAAGCATCTGTTCCTCAAGCAAGGGCACTACAACTACGCCCTCCTTTTCGTCCCCAACGGACGTTCGAGCGCCGAATCCGCCCCCATTGAGCGCAATTTCTATCAAACCGAAAACGAGTATTATATCTACGTTTATTATCGACCCTTCGGAGCAAGGTACGATCGCCTGATAGCCTTCTCCCGAATAGATTCGTCGCCCTCCCGCTGATGCATTTGGCGGCAATTGTCCCAGCCTTGTCCTACCTTGGTCTCAATCTTCCCCACTTCGCCTCAACTCCGGACGGAGTTTGCCCCAATTTTTCTCAATCTAAGGAAAAACAACATTGCGGGCAAACCTTTTTTGGAAATCGAGGCAAAAACAACTCTGGGAAAGGCTCATTTTTCAGAGATCGAGGCAAAAACAACGTTGCGAAAGGCT
>JAITHO010000010.1 GCA_031279915.1 Tannerellaceae bacterium | reverse complement strand
GCCTTCCATTCGTCGGAGTATCCGTTGCCGTCGAAATGTATGGATCTACATTCTTGGGCGTCTTTGCGGAGCACTTCGAGTATGGCCGAATATTTATCCTTGCCTGCGGCTATGAGGGCATCTACGTCGGCTTTGAAGAACTTCAGCTGCTCGGCCATGGCGGCGTTCAGAACGAGCATGCCGGCGGCGCAGTTGGCTTCCGATCCTACGGCACGAAACTCGAAGCGGTTGCCTGTGAAGGCAAAGGGCGAGGTGCGATTACGGTCGGTGTTGTCTATGAAGATTTCGGGTATTCGTCCGATGTTGAGCGTCATTCCCTGCTTGTCTTGCACCATGACCTCTTTGGTGTCGGTATCGGCAATCCGCTTGAGTACGGAGCTTATCTGCGCTCCGAGGAAGACGGATATGATTGCAGGCGGAGCCTCGTTGGCGCCGAGCCTGTGGGCATTGCTTGCGGATGCGATGCTAGCCTTTAGGAGGGCGTTGTGCCTGTGCACAGCCTTGAGGGCATTGACTACGAAGGTGATGAACCGCAGGTTTTCCTCCGGAGTTTTTCCGGGAGCCATGAGCAATATGCCGGTATCTGTGCCGAGCGACCAGTTGTTGTGTTTTCCCGATCCGTTGATCCCTTTGAAAGGCTTTTCGTGCAGCAGAACCCTGAAGCCGTGCTTGCGTGCAACGTTGCGCATGAGGGCCATGGTCATCAGGTTGTGATCGTTGGATAGATTACATTCCTCGAATACCGGAGCCACCTCAAACTGGTTGGGGGCAACCTCGTTGTGACGGGTTTTGAGGGGGATTCCAAGCTTCCATGCCTCAATCTCCAGGTCTTTCATGAACTCCATAACGCGGAGGGGTATGGCTCCGAAGTAGTGATCCTCGAGCTGTTGGTTCTTGCTGCTTTCGTGGCCCATGAGGGTGCGTCCGGTAAGGAGCAAATCGGGTCGTGCGGCGTATAATCCTTCGTCGACGAGGAAGTATTCCTGCTCCCATCCCAGATAGGAGTAAACCTTCTTGACGTCGTCGTTGAAGTAGAGGCATACATCGACGGCAGCCTTGTTAACGGCTTCGAGCGACTTGAGGAGAGGCATCTTATAATCGAGCGATTCCCCCGTATAGGAGATAAAGACCGTAGGGATGCAGAGGGTATCATTCACGATAAAAGCCGGCGATGAAGGATCCCAGGCGGTATATCCTCTTGCCTCGAAGGTACTCCGGATACCACCGCTGGGGAAGCTGGAGGCATCGGGCTCCTGCTGAGTGAGCAGCTTACCGGAGAACTTCTCAATCACACCTCCCCTACCGTCGGGGTCGGCAAAGGCGTCATGCTTTTCGGCGGTGCCTTCGGTGAGGGGATGGAACCAGTGCGTATAGTGAGTTGCGCCCATTTCCATTCCCCATTTCTTCATTCCTTCGGCAACAGCGTTGGCGGTATCGGCGTCGAGCGGAGTGCCGGCGTCGATAGAAGCCTCCACCTTGGCGAAGGTTTTAACCGACAAATATTTGAACATCTTCTCGCGATTGAACACCTTGGAGGCAAAGAGTTCCGAGGCTTTCTTTGGGGCATTAACTTCTACGGCTTTTTTGCTGAACGCCGCTTCTACTACTCTAAATCTTAGTGTACTCATCTTGCTGTTTCTGTTTGTTGAATTGTTATTAAAAATCTTATTTTGCTTGCAAATGTATAGCTAATTATTGTAAGCTGTTTCACCGTGCTCGTAAATATCCAATCCTTCTTCCTCAACGCGCTTCGAAACACGCAGGCCCACTGTCTTATCGACAATGAAAAACAGGATAATAGTTACAATTGCGCTGTAAGCAACGCTGAACACTGTTGCCACAATCTGCACCCCAAGCTGATGCCAGTCGCCATACAAAGCTCCTTGCACGCCCTCGGCTCCGGTGATGAAGCGAGTGGCAAATACGCCCGTGAGTATAGATCCAATAATACCGCCTATGCCATGAACTCCGAAGGCATCGAGCGAATCGTCGTACTTCATCTTGGCCTTAACCACGGCTACCATGAAATAGCATATAAGCGAGGAGGCAGCGCCTATTACCATGCCGCCGAAGATGTCGACCGTACCGGCAGCGGGCGTAATAGCCACCAAACCGGCCACGGCTGCAGTGCTGGCGCCTACAACAGTAGGCTTGCCATTGCTTATCCAATCAATCAGCATCCAAACAGTTACGGCCACGGCCGTTGCAATATGAGTAACAAGGAAGGCATTAGCAGCAATTCCGTCGGCTGCAAGTCCGCTACCCGCATTGAATCCGAACCATCCCAGCCAAAGAAAAGCCGCGCCTAAGAATACGAAGGGAACATTGTGAGGCGTAGTGGGCCTACCGTGCTTGTAATCCGAGCGCTTGCCGAGCATTACGGCCATCACTAAGGCAGATATTCCGGCATTGATGTGCACAACCGTTCCGCCGGCGAAGTCAATCGCTCCCATCTCCATCAACCATCCTCCGCCCCAAACCCAATGCGCCATAGGGTTGTAAACAATCAGCGACCACAAGGAGATAAAGAGCACGTATCCCGAAAACTTCATCCTCTCGGCAAAAGCTCCAATAATGAGCGCCGGAGTAATGATGGCGAACATGCACTGGAAGAGAGCGAACAGAGCCTCAGGGATATTAGGCCCTTCGAGCAGCACATCTGTCCCTATCCCACGCAAAAACATCTTATCGAATCCGCCGATAAAGGCGCCCATCGGATTACCGTCCATAAAGGCCGAGCCAAATACCCAACTGTATCCAACGCCAAACCATAAAATACTTATCACGCCCGCAATGAACAAGCATTGCATTATCACGCTAAGGAAATTCTTTTGTCTCACCAAGCCTCCGTAGAACAGGGCCAAACCAGGTATCGTCATAAGCAATACCAAAATGGTGGCAACTATAAGCCACGCTGTATTACCAGTGTCTAACATCTCTTACTTTTCTTTTTCTGCGTTATACAATGCAATATCTCCTCTTTCGCCCGTCCGTATGCGGACAGCGTCTTCAATTGGGATGATGAAAATACGTCCATCGCCGATTTCACCCGTTTGCGCAGCCTTCAGTATGGCCGCCACGGTCTTCTCCACATTCTTGTCGCGCACAACTATGGATATCAATATCCTCTCTATGCTGCTTGTATCGTACACAACGCCGCGGTATACCCTCCCCTGGAGAGCCTTGCCCACGCCGCGAACGTCGTAGTACGAGAACCATTCGATGTCGGCGGCAAGGAGGGCCTCCTTCACGTCGTCGAATCTTGTTTTTCTGATGATAGCTTCAATCTTCTTCATAATTATCCTATTATTTATTCTACATATAATTCCTATAAGCTGATGCCAAACACAAGGAAGGCATTGTCTTGATTCGGCGCGACTATAGCTTCCGCGAATACCGGCAGAGAAAAGGAATCCGATAGCTTGATTTCCTTCGAAGCCTTCAGGGATATGGTTGAAAATACCAGCCCCTTCGAATCTCCCGCATGATACATGCCCGTCCAGGGCGAGATGCCTATGCCCGCGCTGCACAGAACACCCTTCACCGAGAAGTCGTAGGCCGCCGTAATGAAGGTAGAGAACTGCTGCTCGTAGTCATCGACGCCTCCGTTGGCCTCCCACAGCATAGTGTTCCAGCCCAGCGAGAAGCTTCCGAAGCTATATCCCAGCGCAGCCTCAAAAAAGTGCGATGCCTTATACTCTCCATACGGACTCCCTTCGCCTGCCCACCAATAATCCACCAGAGCCACGCTTAAGCTGCCCAGCGACAAGCCCAGCGTTATGTCAAATTCTTTTGGGATTCCCAAATCAAAGTTTCCAACAGACGCAAAATCTGTGCTACCCCAAAATCCCAGCGATACAGCTCCGTATGAGAGGTTCAACGAGGGCTGAAACGATGCCCCCGTTTGATACATTCCTCTCCATACATAGCTGCTAACGAGATCTGCCGACGGTGTTATCTCAAATTCCGCTTGAGCCTTCATTGTTGTCGACACGCAAACGGTCAGAGCCGCCGCAATAATAACCTTCTTTGTTAATAGTACAAGTAATCTTTTTGCCATTTTGTTTGCTTTTAAAGAGTAATAAAAATAAAATGATTTTCACGGCGCAAAATTAGAATCTTTTTGATATTTAATCAAGCTTTTCGCTGTCTTTTTGTTTTGCAAAGTAATCAGTTTAACGACCTGTAAGCATATACCGAGAATATGCTTACATCTACTCAGAATTCGACCGCCATATTCTTACATATTGATAGCATCATTCCCGAACAATCGAACAGTTGAGCACAATTCCGCATCTATGCCCGCCGAAACATAAGCTCCTTCCGAGCTTAAAGCTTTTGGGATGTGGTAAAATAAAAAAGACTGCTTGATGCAGTCTTTTTTGCTGTTGGATCCTTATTTAATATAGGTAGGGATCGGCTTTGTAGGGGAGGTCGGTATATATGTTCGCAGGTTCGGATGTATTTCAGCTAAGGTTTCTGTATTCTTCCTGCTTCTTTTTGGAGAGTTTCTTCAGGACTTCGCTGACGGAATGGAGTACCAGCTCTTTAATCAGGCTGTCGGGGACATCGCTTTCCAGGGTGACGAGGTTCCACGGATGGGTTTTGAAGGCGGTTTCGGCAATGCCGCTGTACTTCTCGCGTAAGGCAACGGATCTGTCGGGATCGCACTTCAGATTCACCTTCATTATGCCATCTTTCGGCTCCAAAGGGATATAGGCGAACATTTTATCCATAACTTTCAGGACTAAAATATTGTGTTGTAGAAAGGGAGTTGATTCAGTGCAGCCTTTTATGGAGGAGCAAAAGGCATACAGTTCTTCTATATTCATAATCTCTTTAAGGCTTACTTCATTTTATAATTCTAATTCAAGCTGGAGACAAAAAAAGCGACTACTTTCATTGTAATCGCTTTCATTCCAAGTAGCGAGACCGAGGATTGAACTCGGGACCTCATGATTATGAATCATGCGCTCTAACCTGCTGAGCTATCTCGCCATTTGATTCCTGATTTGGTGGGCGCAAATGTAGTAGTTCTTTTTTTCTTATGCAACTTTTGCTCTGCTAAGTGGCTGTTGACGCATAAAAATGGAGATTGTACAATGGTTTAATAAAATGGCTAACGCTTATATAAAAATTGGTAATAACCCCTCTGTAAATCACCTCTACCTTTGCAGTGTCAAAAGGAAACAAACTGCTGACGTTCTGAAAAGGAACTAAAACATATCAAAACCAATTATAAAAGTAAGTATTTATTAACTAAATTAAAAACCAATTTTTAAATGAAAAAGATGTTTAGATTTTTAGCTGCATCCGCAGCAGTTGCCGCAAGCGTAACAATCATCACAAGCTGTTCAAACGAAGAACCCCTTGCTCCAGGAACTGGCACTGACCCAATAAACGGAAAAGAAAAAGCGACCTTAACTGTGAGCTTCACCGGAGCCACATCAACCAGGGCCGTAACCGATAACAACGCCAATGACAACGAAAAGGCAATCTCCCAGGCAACCATCTTTGTCTTTAATGCACAAAACGCTTACGAGGTGGACACCACCGTTCAAACCCCAACATCGATAGGAGCCAACAAGTACGAAGTAACCTTTCACGTTCCGACCGGTAACAATAAGAAAGTTTACGTAGGTCTCAACCTCCATAACGACATGATTACCTTAATCAAGCAAAGCGGTCTCAGCGCTCTGAGCTACTCCATCGCGAATCAGGAAGGTCTCTTCTACAAGAGTGGGAAAATCCTTGACCCAGCCTTCAAAGGCAACCCGATGTTCAACGACAAACCAGTAATGGTTGACATCCTGCCTTCGACTGTAAACAATGCCAACGTCACTGTTGAGCGTATGACTGCCAAAATTACAGTACAAACCGAAGGTAAGCTCGACCAGCCGTCTCCCAGACCTGCCTCTAACGCTCTCTTCGACCCCGCAACTCTGGAATTTGCCATCGGTAACAAGAACACCAAAGTACTGCCCATGAAGGAGCAAAGCGCAAGCTGGATTGACCCCAACTGGACGTCTCTGAACGTGGCCGACTATGCAACCGATTTCCAGAATGAGTTCGCCGTGAAGGATAAAACATACGGCCAGAACTGGGAGGTAAGCCAATTCGTAGCCCTCGACCCAAGCACAACAGTCGTAGCTGACCGCTATGCCAAGTATGCCCTCGAGAATACGCACAAGGATGCCCGTTATGGCGAAACGACCTACGCTACTATAAAGGTTAGATTCACTCCGGATGCTTATGCAACGTCCTTCGACAAAACGCTCAACAAGCCGGTAGTCACAACTCAAACTCCTGCCAACACGGATACTCTCCACGTGGTTATAGATAACAATAGCTACTTCTATTACACTGACAGGAACGAAGCTCAGCTCCACGTAGACTATCTCAACCAGTCAATGCAGACTCTGACCAACGAGTACACCACCTACTTCGGACGCTACTGCTTCTATAATGTCTTCCTTAACGCCGTCACCACAAGCAAAGAATATCAATCTTATCGCAACAACTACTATCAGGTGAGCGTGGCTGACATCAACAAGCTCGGCAGGCCTTATCCTGAAATAGATGACAGCAACAAGAACAATATCATAGGTGCAACAGGAGCTCTTACGGTTAATATCACAGTAAACCCCTGGTCACTTGTAGATATGGGCAACATAATCCTTGGCAATTGATTCAAATCGAATCCAAATTTCAACAACAGAGGCGGTTTCTCCCGCCTCTGTTTATTCCTTTCTCTCTGAAACTTAATGCAACGACAAATTATTAATCAAAGCTCTAAGACATGAACAAATATTACAAAGCAGTAATCTATCTCCTCTCTCTCATAACTCTCTTATCTTGTGCCGGCGAAGAATTGTTTCACGAAACAGAGCTGACGCCCCCTTCTGCGAACAACAATCTGAAGCAACTATCGCTCACTCTATACATCCCCGGCACTAACGCCCCTGCTACATTTTCTTATTCTACAATAGACGAGAACGACATCAAAACCGTCGATATTCTCGTTTTCAGAACCGGCCCTTACGGCGAATATTATTACAAGCATATCTCAGTTGGCGACATTCGGAACAATCAATCATCCACGTCGAAGATCTTTGATATTGCTATGGAGGCTATCAACGCAAGGTTAATTTTGCTGGCCAACGTCAGCCATCTTTTTAGCGATGAGATAAACGATCGCCTCGAAAACGATAGCAAGATTGGCAATGTCACGAAGCAAACCATACTCGACTACTTCGTGTTCGACTACACCCATCCCTGGACCGGCGATAATAACGAACATGATTACTCTTTCCCCATGTATGGCGAATCAGCTATCATCCCTGCCAATTCAACTGTCGTTTCTGAGATAAAAATGATTCGCTCCATTGCGCGCATAGATGTTGCCGGCTCATCCAATGTCAACAACTGGAGAATTGACTCCGTATATATTTTCAACACGAAAAACAAAGGCTACGTGGCTCCGGCTTTTGGGCCTAACGGGAATATCGCCGAGACGCCGAGAATTCCTGTTGATGCTGCGCTTAACACACAAGGATTCGGCTTCAAATTCCGACCCAATGCAGGAGTGTCGACTCCATTGATGGAGCGCGAGATTTATATCCCCGAAGATCCTCAAACGCGCGGAAAAGTGCCTACTTGCATAGTCCTCAAAATAGACAAACCGGCCCAAAAGTCTAAATACTACTGCGCAGAGATTCAAGACGACAATGGCGACTTCCTACCCCTCCTGCGCAACTATCGTTACCGAATATTAATCACCGGCATTAGCGGCGAAGGATACGATAGCCCAGAAGAGGCGGCAATAATGCCCGCGTCCTTCATCAATGCCGAAGTTGAAACCGAAGAGCTCGGACTTGGGCATATCGTTTTCAACAGCGAGCACAAGCTTGGCGTCAGCGTTCAGCACATTCACTTCGATGCCAACGGATCATCGGGAAATATGGGCATGGATAAGAAAGCCTTTTCGCTCAAAGTTTTTACGACCTATCCGAAGTGGTCGGTAAGCGCCGACGCTTCTCTATCCGAATGGCTGAATGTTGAGGGAGGCGATGAGCTGCATGTCGAACGCGCAGCCTCCTTACGCACTCTTGAGCTCATAGCCGCGCCAAACTATTCCGAACAAGCACGGTATGGCCGCATCTACATCAAGTCGGGCACATTGCAGCAGGAAATCACCATCTCCCAAGACGGTCGCCCAAAACAATAAATTTCCGGATTTGTCATTTGCCAGGATCGAGCGCAAAAGCCAACTTTTGTTACGGTAGCTGAGCCCGTCGAACTCATCAATGGGGCAACAATTTATCAAGCTTGCAAAATTCACGATTTGCCCCGCTATTTATTCATTTTACGGGTGATACAATATTTTATTAAAGACCGTGTCCCGTTTATGACCTCCGTACACGCGTATGAGGCTCCAGATTTTTTGTTTTTGCCCCTCATACGTGCGTATGAGGCTCCAGATTTTCTGTTTTGCCCCTCATACGCGCGTATGAGGCTCCAGATTTTCTGTCTTTGCCCCTCATACGCGCGTATGAGGCTCCAGATTTTCTGTCTTTGCCCCTCATACGCGCGTATGAGGCTCCAAATTTCCAGTCTTGGCCCCTTGTACGCGCGTATGAGGCGCCAAATTTCCAGTCTTGGCGCCTTGTACAGCTGTATTTTGGTCAAATTTTGGGCTTATGAATCGAAAGGCAGATCACAAGCCTTATGATTCATAATTCAAAAGCAGCATTAGGAAGGCAGTGGTAATGACAAATCAGGGAGAAATTCCAACTCCCAATCTTCATGAATGATAGGTGGAGAATGCCCGTATAAGGTTTCTCCACCTTTTTTTGTTGCTGATTTATCGTTCTCGGAAAAGCAGATTGTGGGGGCAATGCAGTCCGATCAGAAGCTTTTAATGCTTCCGGAGCCGATCTTGCTTGACTTCAGTTGGGGATTTCCCTTGTAGAGTACGTTCCCGCTGCCGACGATTGAGGCTTCGAGGGTTGAAGATGCATGCAGCTGGATGTCGCCGCTACCGGCAAGGCTTGCTTCGGCGCGCTCAGCTTGGCAATCGGCGGCCTTAATGTTGCCGCTGCCCGACAGATTGTATTCTGCTTTGCCGGTTGAGCCGGATATGCGAATGTTGCCGCTGCCGGAGAGGCTACATTCCAGGTCTTTCACGTTAATCCGTTCAATATTCATATTGCCGCTGCCGGAGAGGTTGGCCTCAAATGAGGATGAGGCCGATATGTTTCGGGCATTGATATTGCCGGAGCCGGAGAGGCTAACTTCCTCCAGCATGCGCGAGTTGGTTTTGGCCTTAAAGACGGTAGGGCGAATATTGACGCCAACGCCATTCTCGCGCTTGGGGCCAATCTTGAGCTCAGAGCCTTCGACCTCAGCTCTTATGTACTCAAAGAGGTTTTCGTCGAGCGTAATGCTTAAGAAGGGGGCGGCGGCTGATTCTTCATACTCGACGTCAACGCTGCCGCCAACGTTGAGTTCTTTGTAGTCGGTAATTGCAATGTTGCGTGTGACCACTTTCCCGTTTCCTTCGATGGTACGAGAATTGATTAAACATGAGCTAAAAACTATCATGGAAGCCATCAGTAAAAAACTTTTCTTTGTATTCATACTTATCTCTATTAATATTTTTTACATACTCTAACGAGCGAACTTGCCGGAATGTTGCATCCTCCGAACAGATATTTCCCTACATTTACGCGCATTTTTTCCGAAAAACTTTCAAATCACCAATATTTATTAAATCATATTATAGCCATGAAATCAAACAACAGTTCACGCCGCTTGTTTCTAAAGCAGGCAATTGCAGCTTCGGCTGCCGCTACCGTTCTCCCCACGTTTCAGAATCCGCTTATGGCGGCTATGCCGGTTAGTCCGCGAGTTAGCGCCAACGACAAGGTTAATCTTGCGCTCGTTGGTATAGGTTTTCGCGGAGGGGAGATAGCCAATGAGTTTATCAAGACCGGCCTTTGCAACATTGTTGCGCTCTGCGACGTCGATATGGGAGCTCCGCATACGCAGGAGATCATCGCCAAGTGCCCCAACGCTCCGCGTTTTCAGGATTATCGCCAGATGCTCGACAAGATGGGCAGCAAGATAGATGCCATAACGGCTGGAGTGCCCGATCATGCTCACTTTCCGGTTGCAATGGAAGCCATGTCGCGCAAGAAGCATGTTTACGTTGAGAAACCGATGGCTCGCACCTTCCATGAGGTTGAGCTCATGATGGAAGCTGCACGCAAGTTTGGGGTCGTTACGCAGATGGGGAATCAAGGACATTCCGAGGCTAATTACTTTCAATTCAAGACATGGGTCGAGGCCGGCATCATCAAAGACGTAACGTCGGTAACGGCCCACATGAACAACGCCCGCCGCTGGCATCCATGGAATCCGCGGATAGCGTCCTTCCCGACGGCCGAGCCCATTCCTTCGACAATGAACTGGGACGTATGGCTGGGCGTTCGTCAGCCGCATGATTACAACCGCGACTTCGTGAACGGCCAGTGGCGCTGCTGGTACGACTTTGGCATGGGAGTGCTGGGCGATTGGGGTGCGCATATCATCGATACCATCCACGAGTTCCTCGACCTGGGTTTGCCTTACGAGATTAATCCGACTTACTTGAAGGATCACAATCCCTTCTTCTTCCCAATGTCGTCAACTCTTGAGTTTAAGTTTCCGGCCCGTGGAGCAATGCCGCCTCTTGTCATCAACTGGTACGATGGGCTCGACAACATTCCTGCCGTTCCGGAAGGCTATGGAGTATCGCAAATCGATCCGAACATACCTCCCGTGGCCGGCGGCAAGATTCAGCCCATGCGCTTGAATCCGGGTAAGGAGATTTACTCGAAGACGCTGACCTTCAAAGGCGGCTCGCACGGCAGCTCGCTCTCGATCATTCCGGCGGAGAAGGCAAAGGAGATGGAGCCGCGCCTCCCCGAAGTTCCCAAAAGCCCCTCGAATCACTATGCTAACTTCCTGCTGAGCTGCATGGGTAAGGAGAAACCTCGCTCGCCTTTCTCTATCGCCGGCCCCCTCAGCCAGGTATTCTGCCTCGGAGTTATAGCTCAATGGACAGGCAAGAAGATCATCTTTGACCGCGAAACCAAGCGCATCATAAATGATCCGCTGGCCAACCAGCTCCTCTGCGGCGAGCTTCCGCGCAAAGGGTGGGAGAAGTATTATAATCTATAAATGTCGAATATATTATTCAGAGCAATGCGGCGGCAGTGTAGCGATACAGCGTCGCCGCTATTATTTAAAATCATTCGCATCGGATGGTGCAGCGTTTTTCCGGCAGATACATCCTATTATATATAACAACAGATCATTCTTAACATGTATACACAATGAAACACATCATCATTTCCCTTTTCTTGCTTGCCTTTTGCTTGTCTGAATCCTTTGGGCAGGGGGCAGACTCTGAATCCTCGCGCTTCGTTAGCCGAGGCAAGTTTGTTAGCCTGGCAGAAGTTGGGATAGCTAAAGGTAACTCCAGGCAGACGCCTTCTTCGCCTTTTATCTTTCACTACGGAATGAACTACTCGTTCATGGACAACCTTTCGGCCGGACTTGGCGTTGGGGCTGAATATTATTTGGAGACGTATCTGCCTGTCACGGCTAATGTGAGCTGGCGCTTCGGCGACCGTCGGATTATCCCCTTCGTCACCATGCAAGCCGGCTATCTGATAGGCTTGGAGAATTTGCGGGAGGGAGGCTATTACATGGTCGACTTTGCTCCCAATTATACCGACATTTATTCCGAAGGCGGCTGGCTGTTCAATCCGCAGGCCGGCATCATCATCAAATTATCAAAAGACTTGGGAATTACACTGGCGGCGGGATACAGAAGGCATACGCTACGCTATGTTTGGGACCACGACTATTATTATGCAGAGAGCGTTGTATACAACAGGCTCTCACTCAAAGTTGGTATCACTTTTTAATCTCCTTATAATAATGAAAACATTAGGCAATCTCAGTTTATTTTTCTTAGCCCTTCAGCTATGGGCATCATGTGCAGATACTCATTTCATTGAAACCGATCTGAACGTTCCCATCTACATGGACTTCGAAACGATGCGCTCGGCCTTCGCCACTTCCACGGCTCGCGAGCTGAAGAATCCCGGCAAGATTTGCTTTAAAGACAATCTGCTCTTTATAGTTGAAGTCGACGAAGGCATACACGTCATCGACGTATCCGATCCCACAGCTCCCCGCAACCTCAGCTTCCTTTCAGTGGGCGGATGCAAGGATATAGCCATCAGAAACCAGAGCCTCTATGCCGGCAACTACGTCGACGTGGCTATCCTCGACATCTCCGACCTCAGCAATGTGACGGAGAGCGGACGCATCAAAGACGTGCTCTCCTACAACCTTCCCCCGCTCAAAGATCCCAGCCTGGGATGCGAATACGACCTTCGTAAAGGACTGATCGTCGGCTGGGAAGTGAAGCGCGTCAAGCGAAAGACTCAATCCTCAAGCTATCCGGAGGGTGACTGGAATAATCTCAGCCCATCGCCTCCTGCTGCGTCTCCGGGCGGAAACCTGGGCGGAGGCGGAGGCTCAATCGGACAAACCGGCTCTATGGCCCGCTTCGGATTATACGATCATTATCTCTATCTGATGATCGACAACTCCCTCCTGATATGCGACGTTGAGGCCTCGACTGTAGGAATTACCGACAAGGTATACATCAACTATTTCGAAACAATGTTCATCCACGACGACCATATTTTCTTCGGAGCTCCCAACGGCATGTTTGTTTATAGCCTCGAATTTCCCACCAAGCCTGCATTAATCTCCAGCTATTCCCACGTGCGAAGCTGCGACCCCGTCGTCGTTCAGGATCATTACGCCTATATCACCATGCGCGGCGGATCGGCTTGCGGCGGATCCGCTAACCAGCTCGACATCGTCAAGCTTTCGGACGATTATCGCGAAACGGAACTCGTTAGCTCCTACCTCATGGAGGAACCCTACGGACTTGGAGTCGACGGCAACACCCTCTTCGTTTGCGACGGCCCCGGCGGCCTGAAAGTGTACGACCTGGCCGACAAGAATAAGCTGAAGGAAAATCAGCTCGCCAAATTCCCCAGCATACAGGCTTATGACGTCATCCCCACCGGCAATTATCTTTTCATGATAGGCCAGGACGGCTTCTATCTCTATGATTATAGCGATCCGAAGGATATAAAACGCCTCAGCCATATCCCCGTGAACAAGGGAACCTGAGCAAAAGCTCTTCGCCCAAAGTCGCAAGCTTCTAATGAAAAGGAGGTCATTCCCACGATAGAGAAATGACCTCCTTTTCATTGGGAGGCTACCGATATGCTCGGCTGAGG
>JAITHO010000187.1 GCA_031279915.1 Tannerellaceae bacterium | reverse complement strand
CGCCCTGCAAATGCTGGACGCCGACAAATTCAATTTATCGGGGCCCTGCAAATGCTGGATAAAAAAACACTAGTGTTTTTTCGCCCTGCAAATGCTGGACGCCGATAAATTCAATTTGTCGGCGTCCAGCAGTTTTTTTAGAAAAAAAACAAGTGTTTTTCTCGCACAGCATTTTTTTTTGAACATGTTTTATTTTGAAAACTCGCAAAAAAAAATATTTGATTCAAAAAAAACTTTTAGATGCTCAACAAAAAAGCTTGCCTTCTTGTTGCAGAGTTGGCAAGCTTTTCAGTTAGTTGCGGCAGGCGATGGTCAATGACGGTCGTCGATGGGCACGTAAGTTTGGTCGTCGAGAATGTTGCGATAGGCGGGGCGGATGATTCGCTTGCTCTTGAAGTTGAGTTCTTCGATGCGGTGAGCTGTCCAGCCCACGATTCTCGACATGGCGAAGAGTGGCGTATAAATTTCCTTCGGCAATCCTATCATTTCGTAAACGAATCCTGAATAGAAGTCGATGTTGGATGAAACGCGCTTCTTGGTTCCTTTGAAGTTGGCGAAGCATTCGATGGCTCGTTCTTCGAGCAGCTCAAGGAAGGCGAACTCTTCGCAGCGGTTCTTTTCGAGGGCCAGATCGCTGGCGAGCTCTTTGAGGAGCACGGCGCGGGGGTCGGAGATGGTGTAAACGGCGTGGCCTATTCCGTAAATGAGTCCGCTCTTGTCGTAGGCGTCTTTGTTGAGCATGCGCATGTAGTAGGCGTCTATTTCGGGGATACTCGTCCAGTCGCGAATGTTATCCTTGAGGTGGGCGAACATGTCGGTTACTTGAATGTTGGCTCCTCCGTGCAGCGGTCCTTTGAGCGATCCTATTCCTGCGGCTATGGCCGAGTATGTATCTGTTCCGGTTGAGCTTGTTACTCTGACGCTGAAGGTTGAGTTGTTGCCTCCGCCGTGTTCGGCTTGCAAAACGAGCAGTAGGTCGAGCGTACGCGCTTCGAGGGCCGTAAATTCTTTCTTGAGCATGAAGAGGAAATTTTCGGCAATGGAAAGCGATTCGTTGGGATGGCGTATGTGCAGCGATCGTCCCTGAGTGCTGTGTCGATAGATGTTGTAAGCGTAGGCGATGATGGTTGGGAACTTTGAGATGAGGTCAATGGATTGCCGCATGAGGTTGTCGGGCGATGTGTCGTCGGGGTTGGCGTCGAAGTTGTACATCTCCAGTACGCATCGTGCGAGAATGTTCATGATGTTTTGTCCTTCGAGGTCGATGATATTCATCTTGGTTTTCTGCTCGAGCGGAGTGTGGTCGGCAATCACTTGCCTGAACTGCGCGAGTCGATCGCGGTCGGGGAGTTCTCCGGAAAGCATGAGGTATGCTACTTCCTCGAATCCGAATCGTTTCTCGCGTATGAGCGCATGAACGATGTCTTCAACGTCGTATCCGCGATAGAATAGCTTGCCGGGTATGGCTTTAAGCCCGCCTTCCGGCAGCCGTTCGTATCCTACGACATTGCCTATCTGCGTGAGGCCAACGAGAACTCCTGATCCATCTTCGTTTCTCAGTCCTCTTTTAACGTTATACTTGGTGAAAAGTTCGTTATCAATCCGGCTGGTTTTCTTAACCGATTCGGATAGCTTGTAAATCAAATACTCCTTCTTCATACTTTAGTTATTATTAATTAAGTTAATCAATAGCTCTCCGAACTCTTTAGTACCGAGAGCTTGTCCGTTAGTCATGAAACGAGCTAAATCTGCTGTAGCCCGTCCGCTTTCAAAGGCCGTTTCCATTGCGGTGATGATAGCCGGCACGGCCTCGTTCCATCCGATGTACTCAAGCATCATCACAGCCGAGAGTATCAGCGATGAAGGGTTCGCTTGGTTGGTTCCGGCGATGTTGGGCGCCGTTCCGTGAGTTGCTTCAAAAACAGCATGTCCGCTCGCGTAGTTGATGTTCGCTCCCGGAGCTATGCCTATGCCTCCCACTATTGCAGCGAGTTGATCGGATATATAATCGCCGTTGAGGTTGAGCGTTGCAATAACCGAGTATTTTTCGGGCGTAAGCAGGGAATTTTGGAGGAAAGCGTCGGCTATAACATCCTGCATCACGAGCTGACCGCTTTGCAGAGCGTCGGCGTATTCGCGTTCGGCAAGTTCATAAGCCCACTTCCTGAATCCGCCTTCGGTAAACTTCATGATGTTGCCTTTGTGCACAATGGTTACGTTCGTGCGATTGTGAGCGATAGCATAGTCGATAGCAGCGCGCACCAGCCGCTCTGTTCCTTCAATCGACACCGGCTTCACGCCGAAGGCCGACGTATCCGGGAAACGGATCTTGCCAACCTTCATCTCCTCCATAAGAAATCTGCGGAACCGATCAGCTTCGGGCGTACCCACCTCCCACTCTATTCCGGCATAGATATCCTCCGTATTCTCGCGAAACACAACCATGTCGACCTTGTGCGGCTCCTTCACCGGCGAGGCCACTCCCCTGAACCATCGCACCGGACGCAGGCATACATATAGATCGAGCTCCTGCCTCATGGCAACGTTTAGCGACCGCATTCCTCCTCCGATGGGCGTTCCGAGCGGCCCCTTTATCCCCACAAGATATTCGCCGAAGCCAGTCATCGTCGCCTCAGGCAAGCTGCTACCTGTTGCCTGCAAAGCCTTCTCGCCGGCCAGAAGCTCCGTCCATTCTATTTGCTTACGTCCGCCGCACGTCTTCGCAACTGCAGCATCCACCACAGCCTGACACACGGGCATTATTTCAGCTCCAACGCCGTCGCCCTCTATAAAAGGGATTGTTACCTTGTCGGGAACAATCAACATATCATTTTCTTTTCTGATTTTCATTGTATACGATTTTAGATTTTAGAGTTATTTGCACTAACATAATTCAGCGCGCTTCCGGCCTTATACCATTCGATTTGCATATCATTATATGTATGATTCGCCTCGAAGGATTCTTCCGTACCGTCGGCATGATGCAAGATGATGGTCAGCGGATAGCCCTGACGGAATCCATTGATGTCGGCAACGCTTATGCGATCATCTTCCATCACTTTCTCGTAATCATCCTTGTCGGCAAACGTCAGAGCCAGCATACCCTGCTTCTTGAGGTTCGTTTCGTGTATGCGAGCAAAGCTTTTGGCCAAGATGAGCTTCACGTTGAGAAATCGCGGCTCCATTGCCGCATGCTCGCGAGAAGATCCTTCGCCGTAGTTCTCTTCAGACACAACCGCCGAAAAGAGCTCCTGCGATTTATAGAATTTGGCTACGGTCGACACCGATTCATATCCTCCGCTCATAATATTCAGCGTGGAGTTCGTCTTGCCGTTAAAAGCATTTACAGCGCCCATAAGCATATTGCCGGAGATATTTTCCAGATGTCCGCGGAAACGAAGCCATGGCCCAGCCATAGATATATGATCGGTAGTGCACTTCCCCATAGTTTTTATCAGCAGAGGCATTTCCCTGACATCATCCTCTTCCGCAGCTGGAAATGGAGTAAGAATCTGAAGGCGCTCCGAGTTAGGAGCGATGCAAATCTCTGCCTCATTGCCCGAGGGCGCTATGTATCCGTCGTCGGCATTGATAAATCCTGCGGCGGGGAGATCGCTTCCGGTCGGTTCCTTCAGCATCACTTTCCGACCGTCTGCAGTTTTCAGCTTATCGACAAGCGGATTGAAACACAGATTGCCAGCCACAGCCATTGCCATTGTTATCTCAGGCGATGCAACGAAGGCGTGGGTATTAGGATTGCCGTCGGCGCGCTTGGCAAAGTTGCGGTTGAAGGATGTAACGATGCTATTCTTAGCCTCCGGATCTTTAGTTTCCCTTTTCCATTGTCCGATGCAAGGGCCGCAGGCATTGGCCATCAGAGTTGCGCCTATGAGCTCGAAATCATTGAGGAATCCCTCGAAGGAGGCCGTTCGGCATATCTGTTCCGACCCTGGATTGATAAATAGCGGAGCTGCCACAGCGATACCGTCCTCCCTTGCCTGACGGGCGATGGAGGCCGCTCGGCTCAAGTCCTGGTACGAAGAGTTGGTGCACGAGCCTATCAGCGCTGCCGTAACCTCCTGCGGATATCCCATACTCTTCACCTTGGCGGCAAACTCAGATATGGGCGTGGCTGCGTCGGGAGTGAATGGGCCATTAAGGTACGGTTCGAGAACATTGAGGTCGATCTCTATAATCCGGTCGTAAAATTTTTCGGGAGCCTCTCCCACAGCGCTGTCGGCTCGGAGATAATCGGCTATGGCATCGCATCGTTCGGCAATCGCCTCCCGTCGGGTAGCTCGGAGATATACGCCCATGTTAGCGTCGTAGGGGAAGATGGAGGTAGTTGCTCCCACTTCGGCTCCCATGTTGCATATCGTAGCCTTGCCGGTAGCAGTCAGCGAATCGGCTCCGTCGCCAAAGTATTCGATAATAGAGTTGGTTCCGCCCTTAACGGTTAGTATTCCGGCCTGCTTGAGAATCACATCCTTTGCCGAAGTCCATTTCGACAGCTTCCCTGTGAGCTTCACGCCTATGAGCTTGGGCATCTTCAATTCCCATTCCATTCCGCTCATAACGTCGACGGCATCGGCTCCTCCAACGCCTATGGCAATCATTCCGAGCCCTCCGGCATTAGGCGTATGCGAATCGGTTCCAACCATCATTCCTCCGGGGAAAGCGTAGTTTTCGAGCACAATCTGGTGGATGATACCCGCTCCGGGTTTCCAGAATCCTATGCCGTAGCGTCCGGAAGCCGCCTCAAGGAAGTCGTATACTTCGCGGTTGCCCTCTTCGGCGGCGGCCAGGTCGGATTGAGCTCCGCGATGCGCGCGGATAAGGTGATCGCAGTGCACCGTGGCCGGCACAGCAGTATGATTCCGGCCTGCGTTCATAAATTGCAGCAAGGCCATTTGCGCCGTAGCGTCTTGCATGGCGACTCGGTCAGGACGGAAATTAACGTAGTCTTCGCCTCTGCAGAAATCATCCGTAAGCCTTTCATTAAAAAGATGAGCGTACAATATCTTCTCGGACAGAGTTAGAGGCCTGCCCAGCCGCTTGCGCGCGGCGTCAACCTTGGATGCAAATGCATCGTAAAAGAGTTTGAGTTGCTTTAAATCGTGAGCCATTGGTTATTCATGTATTGTTATTAATAATATTTTTTTCGTGTCCAACAAAAATAATAATATACCATTTTATTTCAAAGTGAAAATCTCAATTTATAATAAAGTTTTTTGAACGCTCGCCGCAAATATTGATCAATGGATTGGAATCTGATGTCGCTTTTGATACATCTCCAGC
>JAITHO010000110.1 GCA_031279915.1 Tannerellaceae bacterium | reverse complement strand
TATAAATTGAGCTTCGGCTCGAAAAAATTCCTATAGGAATTAAAAAAAATTCCTATAAGAATTTTCAAAAATTCCTATAGGAATTTTTTGAAATTCCCTTAGGAATTTTTTTTAGGTCTTAGCATGATTTTATAGAGGCATCAGCATAACTTTTTTGAAAAACAGAGATTTTATTCTCTATCGTATAGCCGGATATTTTTCATCGCACCTAAACTTTTTTGAACCATGAATTATATTTTTTGCAAGCCATAGAATTTTGGCTGACAGATGTTTTTTCGACTAACGATAATCTCGGCGATTTCATACATTATATTATTAACGTTGCGTGAAATCCCTTTTCTTATATAAGCCATCATCTCCTTACAGATACGCGCTTCGAACGAAGTCTTGCAAAAGAATTATTAAGGAACTTTCGCTTTCTCATCACAAAATAATACTTACTTTTACGCCATCATTTTTTTATCGACATGATGCCTACGGCAAAAGACTCGCAAAAAAAATGTTTCCAATGTGCTTTACAAAACTAAGTACGCTTCGCATAGACAAAAGAAAAAATCATCATAATGGCATATAAATGGAATTTGCAACCCCCAACACCGAAAGAATTATGTAAGAGAACTGAACTGGCAATGTCGCTTGGATATAGCCCTGTGACTTGCTTGCTTCTTGTACGGCGAAGTATTACAACCGAAGAAGAAGTAAAAAAGTTCTTTCAACCGCATCTGAGCGACCTGCATGATCCTTACCAGATGACTGATATGGACAAGGCTGTGAAGCGACTTAATCAGGCGTTGGGCGATAAAGAGAAAATATTAATCTATGGAGATTACGATGTCGACGGAACAACCGCCGTGTCGTTGGTGTACAAATATCTCAGGCCATATTCCTCTACCCTCGATTATTATATCCCTGATCGTGACGGCGAAGGTTCGGGCATTTCTATTAAAGGTATTGATTATGCGGCGGCGCATGGAATTTCACTCATCATTGCGCTCGACTGCGGCATTAAGGCTGTCGACAAAATTGAGTATGCACATGAGAAAGGCATTGACATTATTATATGCGACCACCACAAGCCCGATGATGTTTTGCCCGACGCCGTGGCTGTGCTCAATCCGAAGCGCGTTGACTCCTCGTATCCATACGAACATCTGTCGGGATGTGGCGTTGGATATAAATTTATGGAGGCTTTCTCTACCAGCAACGACATTCCGCTTGCTCCGCTGGAAAAACTTCTTGATCTGGTGGCTGTCAGCATTGCCGCCGATATTGTTCCGATCACGGGCGAAAATCGTGTGCTTGCTTACTATGGGCTGAAGCAGCTCAACTCCTTTCCGAGCCTCGGACTGAAGGGCATCATCGACATTTGCGGGCTGGGAGGTAAGGAAATCACGATCAACGACATCGTTTTCAAAATCGGGCCGCGCATCAATGCCTCCGGACGTATGATGAATGGCGGTGAAGCCGTCGACCTTCTGCTAGTGCGCGACAGCGAGAGCGCTCGAGAAAAGAGTGAAAACATCAACAAATACAACGACGAAAGACGCGAACTTGATAAGAAGATCACCGACGAAGCTAATGCTATAATCGACAGATTCACCAACATGGAGGATCGCAAAGCTATTGTTGTGTACGATCCAAGCTGGCACAGCGGCGTCATCGGCATCGTTGCATCGCGGCTTACCGAAAAATACTGCATGCCCGCCGTCGTTCTTACTAAGTCTTCGCAAACATCGATGATCACCGGCTCGGCACGATCGATCAATGTGTTTGATATTTACAAAACTATTGAAACTTGCAGTGATACGCTTGAGAATTTCGGCGGACATACCTGCGCCGTTGGGCTCACGCTTAAAGAGGAAAACCTTAGCCTCTTCATTGATCGCTTCATGGAACTAACCGACAAGTTGATAGATCCCGAGCAGATGTCGCCGCAGATCGAAATCGACGCTGAAATAGAGCTCAACGACATCACAACAACTCTCGTGGCCGAACTCAAAAAGATGAATCCCTTCGGACCTGATAACTCAAAACCTATCTTTTGCAGCCGCAACGTAAGAGACTTCGGAACAAGCAAACTCGTAGGCAAAGAGCTCGAACACATAAAGCTTGAGCTCATAGACGAAAGCTCCAAAACTCCCATCCACGCCATCGCTTTCAGTATGCACCAATACAGCGAACACATCATGGCCAAACTCCCCTTCGACATTTGTTATAGTATAGAGGAAAATTCTTACATCGGAAACACTAACATCCAACTAATGATAAAAGACATCAGGATACCTGAATAACTCAGACCCGGATTATGGACATTTATCACCAAATATTGTCCGACGATTGGGGATATAGCTCCTTCCGACCGCTGCAGGAAGATATTATCCACTCCATAGCCGACGGAAAAGATACGCTCGGACTAATGCCGACGGGCGGAGGAAAGTCGATAACCTTTCAGGTTCCAGCGCTCGCTGTCGAGGGAATTTGTATAGTTGTGACGCCGCTTATCGCCTTGATGAAAGACCAGGTTGACAATCTTAAGCGCAAAAGAATAAAGGCAACGGCTGTTTATTCGGGCATGGATTCCGTGGAAATACTCACTCAGCTCGAGAACTGCATCTTTGGCGGCTACAAATTTCTGTACGTATCGCCGGAACGATTGAGCTCCGAACTCTTTCGCGCCAAATTGAGAGAGATGAATGTGTCATTCATTGCCGTCGACGAGTGCCACTGCATCTCGCAATGGGGATATGATTTCCGACCCTCATACCTTGCAATTGCCGACATTCGTGAGCTGCTTCCGAATGCGCCTATCCTTGCGCTCACTGCCACGGCGACGACCAAAACCGTTGACGACATACAGGCGCGACTTAAATTCAAGAAACCAAACGTCTTCTCAATCAGCTTTCAGCGAAGCAACCTCGCCTACGTGGTGCGACAAACCGATACGAAGCAGGATACCATCTTACACATTCTCAGCCGAGTGCCCGGAACCGCCATCATATACGTTCGCAGCCGCCAGCGTTCGGCGGAAATCGCTTACATGCTACGCAAAGTCGGAATCGAAGCCGACTTTTACCATGCCGGAATCAGCAATGAAGAGAAAAATATCCGGCAAGAGCGTTGGAAAAAAGGAGAATGCAGGGTTATGGTTGCAACCAATGCGTTCGGAATGGGAATCGACAAGCCCGACGTACGCCTCGTTATTCATGTTGACATGCCAGGCTCGCTCGAAGAATATTTTCAGGAAGCCGGACGGGCCGGACGCGACGGCAAAAAAGCCTACGCCGTGATGATGCACAGCGATACCGACGTCAGAACTATCAAAAAACGACTGTCGGACGAGTTCCCGCCCAAGGAGCTCATCCGCAAAATTTATGACAACCTGGGAAGCTACTTCCAGATTGCTGTAGGATTCGGATTCGAAAGCATGCACGAATTTGCTATCGATGATTTTTGCCACAGATACCATATCTCGGTTTCACAAACTCACTATGCCCTGAAACTTCTGGAGCTGTCCGGATACATCGAGTACCTCGAGGAATCCGCCCCTGCTTCGCGACTGCTATTCCTTGTTGCCCGCGACGAACTTTACGGCCTTTTACAAATCAGCAAGCGCAACGACGATATTCTGCAATGCATTCTCCGCACATATACCGGAATTTTTACAGATTATGCCTTCATCAGCGAAGGATTAATCGCTTCACGAACGGGATACAAGCAGACGGAAGTTTATGAAACTCTCACATCGCTTTCCAAAAGGCATATCATCAGCTATATTCCGCAACGCAAAGTGCCGCGAATTATCTATTCTCGCAGCCGCGAAGACTCATGCTACCTCAGAATCCCCACCACTGCTTACGAAGACCGACGCCAACGATTTGAACAGCGCATCAGCAAAGCGCTTGAATATCTAACCTCCAACAATCGCTGCCGAAGCCGGATGCTGCTCGATTATTTTGGCGAAACAAAGTCGGATGCCTGTGGGCAATGCGACGTTTGCCTTAGCAACAAAAATGCTGTAAGCAACAATAGCGGCGACTGTGTCGACCGCGCCGACCTCATCCTGAATGCCATATCGGAGCTCCTGGGCGATCAATCGCTTGAGGTAGCCAAGATTATCGCCGCCTTGCCTTTTCCTGCCGACGAAATCATTGCCGTTATCAAAGGTTTTATCGATAGCGACGAGCGTTTTGTTTTAGAAGACGGAAAATTGCGGATCAGCCGTTGAGCACCAAACCCAGAGTTTCCCCCAGGGGGGATTCGTGCGCGGGAATCGGGAGACGAATCCCCCCAGGGGGGATTCGTGCGCGGGAATCGGGAGACGAATCCCCCCTGGGGGAAATATTGCGATCGAACCGGATTTTGCGATTCCCTCTCGAGCTGATTTTCATCCGAAGCGCTGTGATTCTTGCAGTTAGGCAAAGACAGGCCGATTGCAGATCGGCGCGGGCGGGCATTGACTCGTCGAAATCAAAATGAAAAGCGAACATTTCTTTATTTTTGCCCATCAATAAAATCATTATGAAAGTATACGAAAAAATATTTAAGGTCGATTGTTTTATGCTTGTATCTCCTGATAATGCAACTCAAATTATCAACACATTTCAGGAGGGGAATGTCATAATTTCCCAAAGAACCATACAGGCGCCGGTCAATACGCAAGCATTAGTCCAAATCGCATCGCTCGCCGAAGCCGACTATCTCTGCTTGTGCCTCTCCCCCGAACTCCCCGTCTTGACAAAACATGCATTTGAGCGAATGATTTCTATCGGCGAAAGTACGGGCGCCGCTATGATATATGCTGATTATTACGAGCAAAATGCCGACGCCCTCATTCCCCATCCTTTGATAGATTGCCGAAAAGGAAGCTTGAGAGATGATTTTGATTTTGGCCCCCTCCATCTCTACAAAACTGCGGCTTTCAAGCAAGCGGTGAGGACGATGACCAACGATTATCGTTATGCGGCATTATACGATCTCCGTTTGAAAATATCCTTACAAGCTCCGCCCGTACATATCAACGAATATTTATATACTCTTGTTCAAATCGCCCATCATACGCAGGAGAACAAATTCGCTTATGTTGATCCTAAAAACAGAACTGTACAAATAGAAATGGAGCATGCATGTACCGATCATCTGAAGCATCTCGGCGCCTATCTATCGCCTAAGTTCAATAAAATAGATCTGTTCGGCGAGGCCTTCAGTTGCGAAGCCTCCATAGTTATACCCGTGCGTAACAGAGCGAATACAATAGGCGAAGCTATACGCTCGGCCCTTAGTCAGGCAACCAATTTTGAGTACAACGTGATAGTTGTTGATAATCATTCAACCGACGGAACCGGCGAAGCAATCGCAGCTTACAGCTCCGATCCGCGTTTGATAAATATAATTCCTCAAGACACAGATTTGGGAATCGGAGGATGCTGGAACGAAGCGATTATGCATAGCGCTTGCGGGAAATTTGTAGTGCAACTCGATAGCGACGATAGGTATAGCAGCGCAAACAGTTTGCAGAAAATCGTTGACGCCTTTTACGAAACTCAATCCCCAATGATAATCGGCGCCTATCAAATCACCGACATAAACTGGAATCAAATCCCGCCCGGTTTGATCGACCATAGAGAATGGACATACGAAAACGGGCGAAATAATGCGCTGCGGATAAACGGACTAGGAGCTCCGCGCGCCTTCTTCACCCCACTCGTTCGCCAAATCAAATTCCCGAACACAAGCTATGGCGAAGATTATGCAATGGGCCTGCGCATCAGTCGCGATTTTGCGATAGGCCGCATATACGAAGTCCTTTACGATTGTCGCAGATGGGACGGCAATTCCGACACCAAACTCAGCCTGCAAAAGGCCAACGAGTACAATGCCTATAAAGATAATTTAAGAACCTGGGAACTTGAAGCCCGCATCCGCAAAAACCGGCATGACAACAAACCGATGGACTGACTCCAAAGAAGCGCTTGATTTATTGACCCGCCAGAAAGCTATCTGGCCATTGCTGAAGCAAAACTATGCCGCATATAAAGAAATTGCGACAAAATACGTCATAGCCGCAAACAAAAACATTGCCATCCAGTATAATCCTTCCCGGATAACATCCGTAACCGTCGATCCCCAAAAGCGAAAAGCGCCCTCAGCTTGCCTTATCTGTCCTGATAATTTGCCCCCGGAGCAGGAGGCTCTGCCGATGGGCGAAAACATGTTGTTATTGTGCAATCCATATCCAATTTTCCCCGAACATTTCACTATTGCCTCTCGCCAACACGTTGCGCAAAACCTAATGACTCCCTTTCTATATTACCTTAATGCGGCGAAGTGCCTGAGCGATTTTACAATCATTTATAACGCTCCGGAAAGTGGCGCATCGCTGCCGGATCATCTGCATTTCCAAGCCGTAACGTCGTCCTTAATGCCGATTGAAAGCGAATTTGAAGAGCATCTTGGATCTATCATTGAGGAAAGCAGTCGGGCTGTTCTGCGCAGCTTGATGCAGGGTAATCGTTCGGGCTTTATCATCGAATCGGCAGATGCAACCGAGGCATTGCTCCTCTACCATCATTTGCGGGATGCCCTTACTGCCGCGCAAGATAGATTGACTGAACCCCGGATGAATGTCTTCTGCAAATATCTTCACAAACAAGGCTGGCAGATCATTGTCATTCCCAGAAAAGCCCATCGTTCGAGCCATTTCTATGCCGAAGGCGAGGCGCAAATCCTTGTCAGTCCGGGAGCCGCAGATATTGGCGGCATAATCATTACTCCGCGCAAGGAGGACTTTGACAAGATAAACGCAGAGCATATAGAGGCGATTTTCGAAGAGATCTGTTACGGAGAGCATGAGGTCAGAACGCTCTGCGAGCAGCATTTCTCCTCCTAAGATCTTCCGCCGGCATTGGCGATTGTTCTGCTTTTGCGGAACAGATTCGTGCAGTCTCTCATTTCTCCGTTAACGATGCGATAAAAGCGCTGGTTGGTTGTGAGGGAGTCCAATCCTCCTAAGTCGGCTTTGTAGGCTCCAAGTTTGATGAAGTCAAAGTAGTGCAGGAAGGATGCTTCGGGCAAGGCGTTCCGTCCTGAATACCATCCGGTCTTTATTCTTCCGTTTGTTGTTGCCTTCGAGAAGAGGGCGGCGTCGGCAACTGTTTGTGGATAGGCATCGCCTCCCATGAAGCAGATGCAGGTTATGGCATTTCCGTACTTGTCGAGCAGGTATGCGATGGCCTTCTCGTCGAGGGCTTCCCCTATATTCTCCCAGAGCTGCGGGCTATGGCAATCTTTGCAGCGATTGGGGCAGTTGGAGATATTGATTGCGAGGCTTACTTCGCCGGGGATTTCCTGGAAAACGATGTCATAGCTGAGGTATCGTAGCATAATATCGCCGGGCAGCCTCCTCCTGCCGTGCTTGTGAGAAGTTGCTCACGCGCTTCATGTAGCCGATAATACGGGTCAGATAGTCCAGGTTTAGGCTATGACATTCAGGACATGCTTGCAGCTTGCGCTTATCTATGTGACCGCAATCATTGCAAACTGTATTCGGGATATTGAAGGTGAAATAATTGCAGCCTTCTTGTGCGGCAACGCGGAGCAGTTGGCTGTACTGTTCTTTGTCTAAATGTTCGTCGAGATTCATGTGCAGAGCCGAGCCGCCGGTCAGGTGTTCGATGTATTTCCGGCCGTGCAGGCGGAATTTGTCGACAACGTTTAGTGATTTATCTTCCACGATATAGAAGTAGCTGTTGTAGCAATCGCGCTTCACTTTGAATCCGTCGCGCCTGTCCCATTTGGCATGTTTGACGCCGACGTTCTCTGCCGGAATCATTTCGCAGTTAAACATGACGTCTTGCTTCCGGTACTTTTTGTTATAGTTTTCTATTGTTCCTAATACTTGCTGAACGAATGCCAGGTATTGTGGATTATCATTGATGGCTATTCCGAGGGATTCGGCGGCTTCGACTAATCCGTTGACGCCTACGGTTAGGTATTGGCGGCCCATGTTGATGTATCCGGCATTGAATAATGGCAGCATGTTTTTGCTGTGCATATACTTCAGATTCTCGTTGTATGCCAGCTGAACTTTATGCGTCAGATCGATGATTTCTTCGAGGAAGGGCATGTAGGGGCGTTGGGCTTGGGTGGCGTATTGTATGCAGCGATTGAGGTTGATGGTCAGCACGCTCTTGGAGCCGGTCGATACTCCGCCGGCTCCGAGCGTATAGCTGAAGCCATTGTCCTGGATTTCGTTGCGGAGCCGACAGCAGCTGCTCAGAGAGTCGGCATTGTCGCTCATGTAGGTGAAGAAGGAGTGACCTTCGGCGTACATCTCGGAGGTGAAGTCGCTGTACTCTTTGTCTTTCGGCTCTCCGTTGTCGGCGAGCAGAGCCATGGTTTCAACGGGGAAGGTCAGGATTGATCGGCTTCGTTCGTTGTTGAACCACTTCATGAAGCGTTTTTGGAGCCAGTTCAGCGACTCCCAGTTGGGCTTTGATCCGTTGGGGAAGACAAAATGTTCGAAGAGGCTTTCGAAGTAATATCTGTCGTAGTATGATATATTCCAGAACACTGCCTGGTAATTTCTCGCGCCGGTGGGTTGATTGATGGAGTAAACGATCTGCTCGAAGCAGTCGGTTATTACTTTGTCGAGGGAGCGCTGTTTTTTCGACAGATCGACCACTCTATCCGCCTCCAAATAATATCCTTCGCCGTATTCCAAGCCTATAAAGTAGTTCAGGTACATCAAAAATTCGGGGGTGGCGCAGGCTCCGCTGAGCATGCTCGATACCATAAAGACCATGTTGATGAATCCGCCGCAGAAGGACTTCAGATTCGTGGGAGCGGTTGAGTTTCCGCCTATGGAGAGCGTCCCGTTAATCAGCCACGGATACATCGTGATGCTTGCGCAGTAGTTTGCAAGGCTGGTTTCGTCGTTCTTGTAGATGAAGTGGTTCTCAAGATAGTAGAGGTACTTATCGGCGAGCTCCTTGCCGTACATTTCCTTGATGCGGTCGGTTAGCAGGCGGCGATTCAGGCGTATGAAGTTGGATTTGGGCAATTCGCCGATGAGGGTCGCCAGGTTTTTGTTTTCAACATTAGCGTTGGCGTCGTACTTGCTGCCCGTGGCAGCGTTCGAGGCATCGCAATACTCCATCAAGAACTTCAGCTTGTCGCGAACTTCGCGGTCTTCGGCATGCCTCTGCCTGTAAAGCATGTAGGCTTTGGCTACGGCATAATATCTTTCGGCCATCAAAGCCACCTCAACCTGATTCTGTATGTCCTCAACTGTGCTTTCGTTGCCTATATCTAAACGGCTGAGGATGGCTGCGAACGTTTCTTGCGTGGCAAAGCTCCCCACCGAGAGGAAGGCGTTCGCAATAGCGTTTTTGATTTTATCTATGGAGAATACTTCCCTTTCCCCATCTCTTTTAATAATAAAGAAGCCTTGCATATTATATGTTTTATACGGTTTGACAAATGGAACTTTGGGAGAGAATATAGTTGAGGCAAATTCGTGAGACCTGCAACCTTTTTAGCTTTTCACCCGAAAGCGCCGGTTTGATTGCATCGAGGCAGGTCTTCTGACTTGTTTCGGGCCGAACGCCTTCCCATCAACCGATGACAGTGGCTAAATATGTTGGCCCTCTTCTGAAACTTACAGCTACGGGGATAGCTCCTGAATTGCACAGGATTCCCTTTTAATCTATGGCAACTAACTTGAGTCGTTGCTCGAACCTCAATGGCTTTGCGAAAATACGGAATCTTTATGCCCGACTTCGCTCCTGCCTGACTTAGATTTCAACAGTTTTTCAACACTTGCAACGATGATAAAGTTTGGAGGAAAAATTGGATCTAAAACTAACGCCGTAGGATTTACCGATTCAACATTTTTACCGCATCACACGGCGTATGAAACCTCCAAAACTTTGTTGGGAAGCTTTCTCACGCCGTAAGATTGGTCCAAAATACCATTTTGAGGCTCTCTTACGCTGAATAACTCAAGGAAAACGTTTGATTGGTGCATATGCACGGCCTCGTATGGCTCCAAAACTTTGGGATAGGGGCTTTGAATGGCCGAGGAAGGCCGAAAACGGGATTTTTGTATAGAGCCTACGCCGTGAGAAAGCTCCAATACATTGTGGCGGAGGTTTCGCACGCCGTAGGATCGGCCAAAAAGTTGTGGCGGAGCTTTCGCACGCCGTAAGATTAACCGAAAAGTTGTGGGGAGAGCTTTCGCACGCCGTAAGATAGGGAGGGAAAGCCGTGGGGGAGATTTCCTACGGCGTGAGAAAGGGGCGATCAGTGGCGGAGAGCTTTCCTACGCCGCGAGATTGCCATCAATCCCAGTCAGGAGGATCCTCATCCTTGAGGTGCCGCACGAAATAGTCCTGAAGCTGACGGATCTCGAAGGCGCTTCCGAGGCTATGACCCTTGGAGGGGAGGTAATACTGGTCGAAGTTCTTCCCCGCATTAACCAGGGCGTTCACAACCTGGAGCGTCGACGCCGGATCAACGTTATCGTCGAGCTCACCGTTAATCAGCAGCAACTTACCCTTGAGCAGAGCCGCATTATCAACGTTCGACGAGGCCGCGTAAGAGGAATCAACCGGATAACCCATCCATTGCTCATTCCACCAAATCTTGTCCATACGATTATCATGGCATCCGCAGAAGGATACCGCAACTTTATAGAAATCATTGTGGAACAGCAGCGCCCCCATGGCGTTTTGGCCTCCTGCCGACCAGCCATAGATGCCCACCCGGCTGATGTCCATGCTTGGATAGCGGTTGGCGGCGGCCCTGATCCACAGTTTGCGGTCGGGAAAGCCGGCATCTTTCAAGTTTTTCCAGCAAACATCATGAAACGCCTTCGAGCGATTCGCCGTTCCCATTCCGTCGATAGATACAACGATAAAGCCCAGCTCCACCAGCTTCGATACCAAATGATGCGCCGGGCGGAAGGCCTTATCAACATGCGAATCGTGGGGCCCGGCATAGATGAACTCCACCACCGGATACTTGCGCGACGGATCAAAGCCGCTTGGACGGTGGATATTTCCCCAAATATCCGTCACCCCATCGCGACCTTTGGCCCTGAAAACCTCAATGGGCTGCCAGCCCTCGCCCCGAAGGTCGCTAACGTCGCAGCGCTCAAGCTCCATGACGAGCGATCCGTCAATCGTGCGCTTAAGCAGGCTTACCGGCGGCATGTCGGGGCGCGAATAGGCATCAACGTAATACTTCCTATCGCGTGAGAATGAGAGCTCATGATTGCCGTTCTCAGGAGTAAGGTCGCGGAAGCCTCCCCCATTAAGTTGTATGCGGCAGTAATGCCGGTTGTAAGGATCCTCAGTATCGTACAGGCCTGAGGCATAGAAGTAGAGCAAGCCGTTTTTTTCGTCGACGTGGTCTAAACTCCTCACCACCCATTCGCCTTGAGTGATTTGGTTCTTGATCTTGCCTGTGGCGCAGTCAATCAGGTATAGATGCCGCCAGCCGTCGCGTTCGGAGGCCCAGATCATCAGTCGTCCGTCGTCGATATCCCGCCGGATCACGTTATTATAATATATAAATGTAGGCGAAGTCTCATCAACCAGGCGCCTGATTTGTCCGCTTGCAGCCTCCACCTCAGCAACCGTATACCGCTGATGTCCGCGCTGATTAAACTCGAAGGTGAAGGCTCGGCTGTCTTTTCGCCATCCCGTCAGGCGCAGCGAGAATTGCTTGACGAATTGATCCGTATCCAAAGCAATCTGTCGCCTCTCTTTAATATCGAATAGGGTGGGGAGATACACCGGCAGCACATCGCCGGGCTTAGCGTAGTCTCTCCACTCAAGCTGCGGTTGCAGTTGGGCCGAAGGCGATGAGCGTATGAGAGGGATGCGCCTTTCCTCAACGTCAATCACTTTGAGCGTCGCAATCCGTCGCGAATCGGGCGACCATTGCAGGCGAGCGCTGTAATAAGCTTTATCCGTGCCGTCGAGCGAGAGTATTATCTCCCCCCGTCCTCCAACAGGTCGAACGCAAAGGTTGTTGTCGCGTATATAGGCTTCCCATTGCTTGTCGGGCGATGGTACTTTCGATGTATCTCGGTGAGAGCGGAAGTCGCGCTGCGGGGCTTCGCGTGGCGCATCTTCCTGCTTCTCCACCTGCTTTTTCCGGCCCGCTTCGGCATCAACCATATAGTATACATCGCCGCCGCGCTCGTGATTAACGTACCAAAACTCGTTGCTTTCGCCAATCCAGTGCGGCCTGACGAAGGATGAATATACGCGCCCGGAGCGCTTGAGAACTGAGTCGGCGCGCGCATAGTCGGCCTTACTTAGGGTTTGAGAACTTGCTTCGTTGCACAATAAGAGGGCGATGAAGCCGATGATTAATCGTGAGAGAGTTGCATTCATATTTACGGATTATAATTGTTTTTCATTGTATCAGATAGCCTCTGAATGTATGTCCGCAAATATATGGAAAAAGGATTAGCCTGCTGAGGGCTTCCGGAGGGCCCTCATGTAGGCTTATTCGAGGATCAGGACTTGGTTGTCCTTATAACTTTCGTATCCGGATACTATCACTTTGTCGCCGGCCCTTAGCCCTTCGAGCACCTCGTAGTATTGAGGATTTTGGCGTCCGATGCGGATGCTGCGTCGGTAGGCCCGTTTGCCGTCGTGGTCGAGAACGAAGATCCAGCTGCCTCCTGTGCTTTGGAAGAAGGTTCCCTTGGGGATGATGATGCTCTCGGAGGGCTGTCCGAGCTCCAGATTGATGTAGTAGGTTTGTCCGGAGCGGATATTGTCAGGTCGATCGCCGGTGAAAACGAAGTCGGAGCGGAATTTGCCCTCCCGCACCTCGGGGTATACCTTCCGCAGAGTGAGTGCGAAGTTCCCTCCCTGGCGTTCGAAGGTCGCATTAAGTCCGGTGCGCACCCGGTCGATGTAGTGCTCGTCGATTCTGGCCTCAACCTTATAGTCCGACAGGTCGTTGATCTGCCCTATGGTTTGTCCGGGCGATACATTCTGCCCCAGAACGATGTCTAAGCGTCCGAGCTCGCCATTGATCTGCGATCTAACGTTCAGATGATCCTTCCGCTCCCGAATCAGCAGCACGTTACGGCGCATATTATCCAGGTTATCCTCCATCACATCCACCTGAATGCTCCGATAGATCGAATCTTGCCGTAGCCTTTCGAGTACAAGCCCATGCTTCTGAATCGCCAGCTCATAGTCCTCGCGTGCCTGCAGATAATCCTCGCGCGCTATCAGATTGTCATTGAATAGCTGCTCCTGCTGACGATATTTCCGGAGCTTCCGCTGGGTATCGAGCTCAAGCTGGAGCCGTTCGTTTTGATTGTTTAGCCGATCTTGCTCCATAGTCACTTGTGTGTTTCGGAGGAAGTTCTGTTTCTCGGCAAGCTCAGCTTCTGCGCTTAAGATCTGAAGGTCGAGGGTAGAGTTACTCAGCCGAACTATCACGTCTCCACGGCTCACCCATGCGCCCTCCTCAACCACTCTTTCCTGCACAATACCTCCTTCCTCAGGGCTGAGTTGCACTATTGTAATCGGCTGCACTTGGCCATCCACACGAACAAAGTCGTTAAACATATCAAGCCGCGCCTCGCCAACGCTAATTCCGCGCGCATCAACCTTCAGGGTCGACGAATGGTCGCCAAAGATTATCCATCCGATAAGCAGAAGCAAGGCAGCGCCAACGATAATGTATGGAATGTGCTTCTTCTGTATGCCTTTCTTTCTTTCTAATTGTATGTCCATGATAATATAAGATTGGGTATTAATTATTGATGTTATCGGGAATGCGCCCCTTGCGATTTAGTCAATCAGCGGTCGTCCCTTGTAGTATTCAACTTGCTTGTTCTTGAGCAGAAACATTAGCTGCCTCTGAAGCAGATTAGCCTTCGACTCAAGAAGAATCGTTGCGCTTGTTTGCAGTTCAATGGAGCTCATCAGCCCCTCCTCAAACTTTCGGAGGGTGAGGCGATAGGCAATTTCATCAGCTCGGAGCTTTTTCTCCATCTGCAAGCTCTCCTTTGCGAAGCCATCGCGGTCGGCCAAGGTTTGTTCGATAGCCGTTTGCAGCTTGCGGAGCGTTTCCGCGCGGTTCTCGTTCGCTATTTTCATGCTGTTGCGAGCTCGGCGCAGGTTGGTAAGGGCCGAAAAGCCATCAAGTATCGGAATCCTTAGCGATAGAGCCACATACTCGCCTTGATTGTTAGAGAACTGCGTGCGGAAGGGCGTCGGACTCGCCTCCGATTTAAGGTTCTCAAAGTAGCTGGTATAGATGCCTGCCGAGAGGCTGAGCGATGGCATCAGTTGTCCCTTCGTCATCAGATAGCGGAGGCGGGCCGCTTCGCTGAGGAAGTCGGCCTGCAGAGCCTCCGGATTAGCTCCCCTGGCATAGTCGAAGATCTCCGCCGCCGATTCGCGCTCCATCTCGAAGTCGATGCCCACCGCCGCCGTGTCGATGCGCAGCTCCTCGCCGTAAGGAAAGTTCATAAAGTCCTTGAGTTGCAGCATCGCCGTGCGATAAAGGTTCTGCTGCCGCGTGAGCATGTAATCATCGCCGGCAACGATGGCCTCAATCTGCGCCACGTCGGCCTTCCCCTTGAGGCCCAGCTCCTCCTCGCGGCGCGCCTTGCTTAGATTCCGTTGGCTCTCCTCCAATTTTTCAGTCGCAAACCTTATCGTTCCGCTGTAATACGCCACATTAACGTAGGCCTCCATCGTATTGAGAGCCAAGTCATCCTTCGCCTTCTGAATATCGTTCATCCCCATCTGACGATTCGCCTTCGCCAGCCGCCACTGATTAACCAA
>JAITHO010000148.1 GCA_031279915.1 Tannerellaceae bacterium | reverse complement strand
CGCCCAGATCGGCATCACCCGCAAGGAACCGAGCCGAGCCCTCCGCATCCTCCCCCAAAGCTTCAGAGACCGAACCAAACCCGGAGCGACGGAGAGCTGGGCCTTCAGGATTGAAGCCGATTCCGTACTGCAGGTGGCTGAAATCCTGGCCGGCATGTACGATGCTTCGCTGGATGAGATCCAAGCCTTTGCCTGGAAGTTCGACCCCGTTCGACCTTTGCGAGCCCGGTTCAGAAGCGATCTCCCCGGGGCCTGGCGCGACATCACTCACGGCCGATCGAAGGGCCCGCAGCGCGACTTTAAGATCCCTGATTTCAAGACGGAAAATATTGACTGGGAGGATGCCCTCGCCCACGTATATCGACTCGAAAGCCGCGCCGCCGGCATGTCGATGAAGTCTGCACGGAATGAATACTCTTCAGTGGCGGATCAAAATAAGATGGCCGAATCCGATGCGGGAGTGTTTGTTCTTGAAGCTGCCGCTCCTGAGCCTAATGCTGCCCGTGGCGATGTGCAGTTGAGGGAGAACTTTGCCGAGACGGCCTTCTTCTATCCCCAATTACTGTCGGAGGGTGAGAATGGCGAATGGAAGTTGCAATTCACGCTGCCGGACGGTAATACGACCTGGAAGCTCCAGGCTCTGGCGCATACCAAGGATGTGCGCTATGGACTGTATTCGGCTACCGTGATTGCCCGCAAGGAGTTTATGATTCAGCCTTATGTTCCGCGATTTATTCGTAGGGGAGATGTGACAGGAATCTCGGCTCGCGTGGTTAATCTTTCGGAGGAGGCTGTGCAGGGCGCGGCTAGCTTGAGCTTGTTTGATCCGGAGAACGGACGGGCGATAGCTGTCGCCGGCGGCAGTAAGGCCTTTGCGCTTCAGCCCGGAGAATCTCAAACGGTAGACTGGAGCCTTGATGTACGGGAGCGTCCCGGATCGATCGGCATCCGATTCATTGCTGAAGGCAGCGGCTTTAGCGACGGCGAGCAGCATGTGATCCCTCTGCTGAGCGAGCTTGTTGCAGTGACAGACGCTACTCCCTTCTATCTGTATGAGGATAAGATGAAGGCGATTGATTTGCCGTCGACGCCGGTGGCGGTTGAGAGTTCGGCGATTGAGGTCAGCGCTAATCCGATTTGGTATGCCGTTCAGGCGCTTCCTGCGCTTGCAGAGCCGATCAGGGAAGATGCGATCTCGCGCTTTGCCGCCTACTATTCGCAAACGCTTGCATCGCATATTGCCCGAACGAATCCGCAGCTGAGGAAGGTCATTGCGGCCATGACGAGCGGAAATCCTGGCGGGGAGGCTTCATCGCTCCTGAATCGAAGCTCATCCATAACGGGCATTGATCTCTCCCAAACTCCCTGGGCAAATGCTGCACAGCGGGAGGCCGAACAGATTCGCAGTCTGGCGCGCCTCTTTGATCCCAACCTCAGCGGATACATGAGGGAGCAAACCTTCCGCGCGCTTTCCTCCGAGCAGAATCCGGAGGGCGGCTGGGGATGGTTCAAGGGCATGCATAGCGATAGAACGATAACAATTAGCATTCTGCAAGGCATGGCTAATCTGACGGCGATGGGCGCTGTGGAGTACAATCAGTTGGAGAAGGAGATGATGTACCGCGCTCTTGGCTGGCTCGACCGGCGAATCGCTTCGGATTACGAAACCCTGAGGAAGCAGGCTCCCATGCCGAACAACCTGCCCTGGTCGGAGCAGATCTCCTATCTATGCCTCCGAAGCCGGTTCCGCGACGTACCGGAACCGTCCCAATCGCGCGCGGCTATACGCTACTATACGTCGAAGGCTGAAGAACATCAGGCAAAGGCGAGTTTGATCGACCGCGCTTGCATTGCAATCCTGATGCACAATAACGGAAAGAGGCCGACGGCTCTTCAGATAGTCGACGATATGCGCAAAACCTCTGTGACTTCGCCCGAGCGCGGGATGTATTGGCCCAACAACAGGGGAGGTTATTTCCATTCGGCGGTTGATGTGCATTGCCTCGCCCTGACTGCCTTCCGAATCGCAGGAGCAGATGCCGCAGAGGTCGATCGCCTGCGTCAATGGCTGCTAAGTCAGAAGCAAACGCAGAGCTGGGAGCCTAATCCGTCGACGGCGAATCTGATCCTTAACCTCCTTGCCGGAAATAAGTGGACGGCAACCGAAAACCGCATCGCAGTCCGCTGGGGCAATCGCAAGTGGGATCCGGTTGAAGGCGATCCCGGTACGGGCTATGCTCGGCTAACGGTTGTCGAGGCTCTGCCCTCCTCGCTGGAGATAGAGAAAAGCGGCCCCGCTCCTGCCTGGGGAGCCGTATATCGCAAGTATCATGCCCCAGTTGCGGCTATCGCTCAATCGAAGGGCGCTCTGCATCTTGAGAAGAAGCTTTTCGTTGAAACGATGTCGGGCAATGAGCGCAGCTTACGGGCTGTGGAATCCGACGGACGATTGAAGGTAGGCGAGAAGGTGATCGTCAGGCTTGTGATCAGGGTCGACCGCGATATGGATTACGTTTGCCTCACCGACATGCGTTCGGGATGCATGGAGCCCACCTCGCAGTTGTCGGGCGTAGGCAGGGCCGACGGTATGATCTACTATCGCTCGACGGGCGATGATGCAGAGCGATTCTACTTCGATCATCTCTCGACTGGAACTCATGTAATGGAATATGGCTGCAATGTGGTTCGCAGCGGAGTTTACAGTGGCGGAATCGCAACGATCCAATGCCTGTATGCGCCGGAGTTTATTGCCCGTACAGGCATAGATTATCTGATGAAAGTTTTTTCCAAGTGAATGTTGCGCATCATTGCGGATCCACGTCGTAATGTATCCTGACCTTGAAGTAATGCGGGTGTGCTTTCATTTGCGAGTCGATTTCGTCTATCAGGGATCGTATAGGAGCGACATGAACTGAGGCCTCGATTTTGAGGATTATCTTGCGGATGTAGAGGTTTTGGATGCGGTTGATCGGTGGAGTTATAGGCCCGAAGATGCACTTGCCAAGTTTGTGTCGCAGCAGGTCAGCGTAGATCTCGGCGAAGGCATGTAAGGGCTCCTCGAGCCTGCCTCGCAGAACAAGCTCGATGATGCGCGAGAAGGGCGGGTACCTGAAACTGTTTCGTTCGGCAAGCTGTATGTCAATCATACCGCGATAGGAGGATTGTTCTACCAGGCGGATGAGAGGATGATCTGGCTGTGATGTTTGGAGGTAAACTATGCCCTGCTTATCCCTCCTCCCTGTTCGACCGCTCACTTGTACCATTAACTGGAAGGCCCGCTCGTGAGCGCGGAAGTCGGGGTAGTTCAGCATGTGGTCGGCATTGAGAATCCCGGCCACGCTGACGTTACCGAAATCCAATCCTTTGGAAAGCATTTGGGTGCCGATGAGGATCTGTATCTTCCCTGCTTCGAATCTGTTGATAATGTTCTCGCAGGCCGAGCGCGTTCGGGCAGCGTCGAAGTCAAGGCGGTCTACAATTGCATCGGGGAAGAGTTCGTGCACCTCTTCTTCTATCTTCTCGGTTCCGAAGCCTTGCGTTTTGACATCATTGCTGTCGCATGAAGGGCAGAGTGATGGGAAGGCGGCCAGATGCCCGCAGTAATGGCACTCCAATCGCCGATGCGCTTTGTGATAGGTGAGGCTCACGTCGCAATACGGGCAGCGCGGCGTCCATCCGCAGCTCCTACATTCCACCACGGGAGCGAATCCACGTCGATTGCGGAAGAGGATCACCTGCTCGCCGGCGTCAATGGCTGTCCGTATGGCCGTAGTTAGGGCCGGCGAGAAGAGGGTATCCTTCATGATCTTCTTACGGCGCAGCTCTTTGATGTCAACCACTCGGATGTCGGGCTCCGGCAATCCCACGCCATGCCTAACCATAAGCTCGGCCAATCCATATTTGCCCGTTATAGCATTGAAGTAGGTTTCTACGGAAGGAGTTGCTGATCCGAGGAGCGTTTTGGCTTCGTGCATTTGTGCAAGCACAATAGCTGCGTTACGGGCATGGTATCTCGGCGCAGGATCCTGTTGCTTGTAAGTATTCTCATGCTCTTCGTCCACGATTATAAGTCCGAGGTTCTGAAATGGGAGGAAGATAGACGATCGGACGCCCAATACGAGCATGCCTTCATCGGCATCGAGAAGCCTTTTCCATACCTCTACCCGCTCTTCGTCGGAGAATCCGGAATGATACACCAAAAGCTTGTTGCCGAACCATCTTGCGAGGCGGTCGGTGATTTGCGTCGTAATAGCTATCTCCGGCAGCAGGAATAAAACCTGTCGTTTCGACTCTAAGATGTCGGCTATCAGATGGGCATAGATCTCTGTTTTGCCGCTGGAAGTGATCCCGTGCAGCAGGCAGACATCTTTTACTTGGAAGGAGGCAAGTATTTGCCTGTATGCTGATGCTTGCGCCTCCGACAGAGGATTGAGGGGGCGGATGCCGGATGAATAGGGTTGCAGCCTGGATACCTCGCGGTCGTAGCTTTCGAGTATTCCCTTCTTGAGCAGAGCGTCTAATGCAGCCGGTAAGATGCCGGTAGATTCGAGCAGCTCTTTGCGCGAGATTTCCTTGCGCAGAGGCGGAGAGGCGAGAGCGTTGCTGAGGTCGATGTATCGCAAGAGCAATTGTTCCTGCGCCGGAGCTCGCTTTAGGCTGTCGAATATTGCTTGCCAGCGATCTTCGTCGGCAATAGCATCAGCGTGGCGGATGAAGGCTTGCATCCGCGGAGAGTAGCCTTTCTTGCGGAATGCGTTAGCTGCATTGCCTTCGGGTTTGAGGCCGGAGGGGACGGCGGCGTTATAAACTTCGCCTGGTTTGCATATATAATATGAAGCGAGCCAGGCCCAGAATCGCAATTGAGGCTGCCTTACCACGGGCTCGGCATCGTGGATGGCATATATATCTTTTACGTCGAAGGGTGGGATTCGGTCGTGAACGGCGGCAACAATTGCTGTGTAAAACTTGTGCTCTCCCAGAGGCACCATCACGCGACATCCTTCGCCAACCGTCATTCCCTCCGGGATACGATACGTATAGGTCGCCAGCGGAAGGGGAAGGATGACGTCGGCGTAGTTCACCAATCAATTGCGAATGGGATGAGGAGGATTGGCATACGATGCTCCCGCTGCCGGAGCGGATTCGTAATGCTCTATCGAATTGTTAGCCGTTTGCTTTTGACCTCTTGCGTTTTGCTGATGCTCTCTTTCTTGTAGTTCTTTACTTCGGAGACAAGAACAAGCTGGCAGTTTTGCATCCATGGCTGATATGGGAGTCTGATGCGGACGGGAACAAACTGTATCAAATCCTTATCGGTTTTCAGCACTTTGTATGCGCCAGCTTTGGCGATTTTCTCGCCGTGCAACGCTAGGGTACGGTCATACATGCGTTTGGTATTGCTGCCGTGTATGATTATAGGCGGAAGGGCTTTCCCCCGCTTGCGGGCATTGGATGTATTTTCTACGAGTGCGAGTGTGAGATAGAGGCTTTCATTCCGCTTCACGCTAATGTATGGTAGGTAAACGTCCATATAGAGGCTTAGTGCATCCTGATTCCTCACCTTCTGCTTCTGCGCTTGCCTGACTTTGACATCCGGCTTCTGCGCTTGGTTGACATTAACTGATGCATTCTGGGCAAACAGTTCTGCTGAGGGCAGAAGGAGCATCAGGCTCGCGATTGTTATATATATCAAAGTTCTCATAGCATTTTATTTGATGATATAAACTATACTTATTCCTATCTGCGTTGGCCCGATGTAATCTCTGGAGATGAAGCCCGGATAGTCGGGATGCCCTGGCTTGGGCACGGTGCTTTCGTCAACTCTGAACGGCGGAACGCCCTCGGTTTGATAGTGCTTGCCGAGCACGAACTTCCGGTACTTGAGATGGAGATAGCCAACGCCGATGGCGAACTCTACGTTAAGCCTGGGAGTTATGTACAGGTGATAGCCATACGAAACGCCTCCGCCCATCAGCGTACCGTCGCGATACAGGCTGGTGCGCTCGAATCCGGGGATCGTTAGGCGCTCAACGTTGTATGTTCCATAAGAGCCTTGCAGGCCGAAGTAGTGCTCGTTGAAAGGCTCGCGAAGCCAGTAGCGAACTTCGGGCTGAACCAGCAAATGCTTCCATACCATTGGTTGCTTTATTACCCATCCGTTGTAGTTAACTGAGAGGCTTGCCGACAACATTTTATTGATAGCATATTCCGCACCTAAGTTGGCAACCCCAGCAACGTCGTAAACGACGTTGTTCTTCACCGCTATCTTCTGCGCATCAACAGCGAAACTAATAAGGGCGAAGCATAAAATACTGAAACTTATTTTGTTCATAAAAAGACATAATTGTGCGTTATTAATTTGTACAAATATATGCGAAACAATAATATGCCAACAAGCTGCGCTCTGTTTTTTATTAACATTATATGAACAGGGGCACGGCCTTGTCAGGAGCTATCTTCAAAACGATTCACAAAAGCAAGTCATTCCCGCTCTACAATGTAGGAGCAATTGTAGGGGTCGAATATTTTCGACACCAATCCCGTCAAAGGCCGCCCGCCTATACAGGTCATTTCCGCGTTGGCGGGAATAACCTCTTTGGCGGGAATGACCTAATTTGCAAAAAACACGTGTTAATAGCCCGTGAAATCGCCGTCGAGAAAAAAACACGTGTAAATAGCCTGTGAAATCGCCGTCGAGAAAAAAAACACGTGTAAATAGCCTGTGAAATCGCCGTCGAGAAAAAAACACGTGTAAATAGC